>CAJXLZ010000187.1 GCA_913056505.1 uncultured Desulfurellaceae bacterium | reverse complement strand
GCAAGCACGGTTCTTAGGAGAGGGCTTCATCGTGAGATGGGGTTCTTATCCGACTTTAATTTATTTTCAGTGTTTAAAACACTCAAAAATTAACTTAAATCAAAAGATAATTTTTTAATGTTTTAAAAATAAAATCAAGTCCGTGATGTCACGGACTTACAAATACTCTTTGTTTATATCATCATAATCTGCTTTATACAGATATGTTTTAAGGTTAGTTTCATCATTATCAAAATAGTTAACAATATCATATGTAAAAGCAGTTTGCTCATACTTATTTTTTTGCAAATAATCACGTATCCATACAACTGAAGAGTGTGCAAGAAGGTCACTATTGGTATATATTGCGGCTCTATATCTATATTTATCAATAGCAGAACTACTATCTTTGTTATACTGCTTGTTTTCAATAATAATCTTATAGCCTAAGCTCGTTATATCTCTATCTTTTGGACCAAACATGTCTATTACAGCACCTGCAACAAACAGGCTTGTTTCGATACCAACAAGTCCACCGCCACCAGTAGTTGCATGCAAACTTGCTAATCTACTAAGTTCATCAGTGCTGGAAGCTGAATTACCATTTATTTCATATGTTTTATTGACAATATTGTTAATATTAGCAACTTCATTCATTAAATAGTTTTCGTGATTTCTTTTATAATAATTTATCAATCGTCCTGAAAAAGTTTTAGGAAGAGCCATAATATTTTCGATAAAAATTGCCCTATCTGCATCTTTATAATTATCTACTATTGTATATCCTCTGTTCTTTAACTGTTTAGAATAGACATCTTTAATGTTTACATATTTTGAGTAAAAATTTAAAACCAATCTGTTGTCTTTAAGAGCAAGTGTATCAATATTGAAATCCATATATCCATACGGTAAAAGTTTTTTAAAAGCCTTTTCGTAAAAACCAACTGTTTTTAAAGAAATTTGTTTTGATGCTATATCACACAATGTGCCATCTGTTTCAATTTCTATACTATTGTCAGAAATCTTTTTGGCTTTCATAGATAATTTAATTTTATCCTTGCTTAATTTTGAACCTTTCCACGTAATCAAATAATTACCATTATAGGTTGTATAGAATTTTCTATCCTTTCTCCACCTTAACATATCTGGTTTTATAGGCACTAAGCTACATTCATTCATCGTATAATAGTGTTCAGTTTCAAAACCATCATTTAAAACCTTGATGTATGCATCTATAAATGCTTTAGACCTAGCAATGTCTGCACTTTCATTAATATAAACTTTAATGTTTTTGTTTTTCTCTATTTGAGCAGGGGTAGGTGGTTTTAATGTTCCACATCCACTTATAAAAAAAGCAATTGTTATCATTGCTGTATAAAAAACTATCTTCATTGTTTGTTTCCTTTTTTAAATTTATGTATTTTACCCCTAAAGAGGGAGAGAGTCAATACCAGTCCGTGATGTCACGGACTTATCTAATCTCCAACTCTTGCCCCCCATGGATCATTCCCAATAGGCATAGAATTAATTGCAGAATCAACAATAGAGCTTGCATCATATCCTTTTGTAATTTGTTTTTTCAAAGCAGAATTTAATTCGTTCCATTTGTCTACAGGAAAACACTTATCTTCAATCGGACTTTCGCTCGATAAACATTTCCTAAAAGAGATATTTTTTAAATCACTAAGAGCGATATCATCACACTGCCCTGCTACCCATCCTTTATTTAGTTGTGCTTTTGTACCCTCAACAAAGATCCTTGTAAGTTCCTGATCATAACAACAATAGTCGTTCTTATGTCGCATGCATGAACCCCAAAACCATTTTGCAGCACAATCACTTTGAATAAAAGATTTAATGAAAAAATCTTACCTGAGATACAAAATCACCATATATTTAAAGACTATGGCTTTAAGTTAATTGGTGGAACAGCTCTTCCAAAATTTAAGAATCAAGGTACAAGTTCCATATTTTTTAAATTTTATTACGGATTATAGGTCTTTTAAACCAAAGCCTTTAAATTCAATTTGATAGTTTG
>CAJXLZ010000186.1 GCA_913056505.1 uncultured Desulfurellaceae bacterium | reverse complement strand
CTTTCGCGGGAATGACACTTCCCCTTCTTGTCATTCCTCACTGCCGTTTTTTGTCGCTCTGTGCCCATATTTTGTCATTCCACATTACCCTCTTGTCATTCCGTGCTCATATTCTGTCATTCCGTGCTTGACACGGAATCTGGACTTTAGGAATCTGAATTCTAGACTCTGGATTCCCGCGTGCGCGGGCGCGGGAATGACAAATGGAAAATGTAGGAATGACAAGAAAAATATTTTCATGGGAATGGCAGGGGAAATATTAATCCTGATACAGAAAATATATTAAAATATAACACAAAATCGCAGATTCGGTGAGTTTTTGTTTATTTTTTGCTCACCCAAAAAGTAAAAAAAGTGGTATTTTAGGTTTAATCACTTAATAACATCAATAGAAATTTCCAAATTTTTCCAATGGAGTCAATATTCACTCTTTCATTTGGCGTATGCGGGTATCTTATCGTCGGCCCTATTGAGATCATATCGATATCGTCGGCTTTGGAGCCTATTACACCGCACTCCAAGCCGGCATGGATAGCCTCAATTTTTGGTTTCTTAAAAAACAGTTTCTCATATGTTTCAATACCCTTTTTTAATAATTTTGAATTTTTATTTGGTGTCCACGATGGATATCTATTATCTGTAACATAGCTTGCACTGTATGCTTCTGCAATGGATTCTATCTTTTTTGTTATTTCATCAAGCCCTGATGCTGTCAAACTGCGCTGATTTGTTGAAATTTCAATAATATTGTTGATAATTTTTACCCTTGCTAAATTATTTGATGTTTTTACAAGGTGCGTATCATCCGCAGACATCTCATATACACCGTGGGGCAGTTCTGATAATATATTTAAAATGTTATTAAAACTCATTTCACTCAATACCAAACCACTACTTTTATCTATTTTCAACAGGTTTATATCCAGCTGATGCTCTTCTTTATATTCCTCTTTGATAACATTCTTAAATTTGCTTATAAAATCCTTAATGTGCCCTGTTTCCTTTTCTTTAAAAGCTACAATAGCCTCACAATATGAAGGTATGGCATTACGCGCACTGCCGCCGTTTAAATCCATAAGTTTAATGCTAAATCTTTTTCTTATATCTTTGAGCAGTTGAGCCATAATCTTAATTGCATTAGCTCTATGCTTGTTTATGTCAATGCCTGAATGACCGCCCAACAGTCCCGAAACAGATAGTTTATAAAAATCGCTATCTGCAGGCTCTTTTTCTAAATCTATCCTAATTGTTGTGTCCTCTCCGCCCGCACATCCTATTATCAAAACACCCTCATCCTCAGAATCTATATTTATGAGTGTTTTGCTTTTAAAAAAGCCAGGTTCTAAATGCGACGCACCAATCAATCCTATCTCTTCACCTGTTGTAAACAGTAGCTCCAATTTTGGATGTCTTATATTTTTATTTAACGCAAGTGCAAGACCTATGGCTAATGCAATACCATCATCCGCACCGAGTGTCGTGTTATCTGCTGTAAGCCACTCGCCGTTATATACGAGTTTTATCGGATCAGTTGAAAAATTGTGCTTTGAATTTATAGACTTCTCGCACACCATATCCATATGACCCTGGATTGCTATGCTTTCTCTATCTTCATAGCCTTTGCTTGGAGGAATTTCTATCAAAACATTGTTATATCTGTCCCTTTTCGATTCAAGTTTATGTTCACAAGCCCAGTTAATAAGCCATCTAGATATATTTTCCTCACGCCTTGAACATCTTGGAATTTTGTTTATCTCTTCAAATAATGAAAGTATCTCCTTGATTTCTTTATCCATAACGCACCTCAAATGCTATTTTGAAATTATTATCATAAAATACAAAAAATAGAAAGTTCATTTTATCTTAGACAAAATATAAAGTTTTATGATATATTTTAAATTATAAATAAGTTCTGTAAAATTTAATTTTATAAGGGGGCTTCTATTATGAAAAAAATAGCTGCTGTTATTATATTCGCTGCTCTTTTGTTGGTTATTACTATTTTTGGTATACTCTTTACCCAACCGGGCAAT
>CAJXLZ010000185.1 GCA_913056505.1 uncultured Desulfurellaceae bacterium | reverse complement strand
TGGTGGCTATTGCCAATGGACGATTCCACTATTATGAAGTTTATACGATACAGGAAGTGGTTTTTTTGGCACGTCTGCTTGGTATGTTGGGCGCAAGACTCGTAATTTTAACAAATGCTGCAGGTGGTTTGAATACATATTTTAAAATAGGAGATTTAATGCTGATTCGCGATCATATAAATATGATGGGTGTAAATCCACTTAAAGGCGATAATATTGATGAGCTTGGAGAGAGATTCCCCGATATGAGTGAAGCCTATTCATTAAAATATAACGGTATGCTGAAGAAAATTGCATTAAGCAATAGTATAGATTTACAAGAGGGTATCTATATTGCTGTGGCAGGTCCGTCTATGGAAACACCGGCAGAAACACGGTTTTTTTCCCTCATAGGGGATGCTATTGGTATGTCTACTGTTCCTGAG
This sequence comes from uncultured Desulfurellaceae bacterium, assembly GCA_913056505.1. Taxonomy (GTDB): domain Bacteria; phylum Campylobacterota_A; class Desulfurellia; order Desulfurellales; family Hippeaceae; genus CAJXLZ01. The sequence goes on along the minus strand of CAJXLZ010000185.1, from coordinate 1,611 downwards.
GTTATAGCACTTAAGCATATGGGTGTAGACTGTGTGGGTATATCTATTATAACGAATATAAATAGACCTGACTGTATGGAAAAGGCTCCTGAGCGTGTAGTTATAGAGGAGGCAAAAAGAGCCTCGGGTAAACTATCGCTACTAATTGATAAATTTTTAGAGAAAGTAGAGATATAGATGATATTAATAAAGAACAGCTATGTAGTAGAGAAAGAAGGCTTTTATGATATTTTAATAAAGGATAATATCATAAAAAAGATAGATAAGAAAATTGAGTGCAACAATTGCTATACGATAGAGGCTAAAAACCACCTCGTAGTTCCTGCATTTTGCAATGCTCATACGCATCTTGCAATGAGTCTATTCAGAGGTTTGGCCGATGATCTGAATTTGATGAGTTGGCTGAACGACTATATTTTTCCTAATGAAGCCAAATATGTCAATAAAGATATGGTATATAAATGTTCTAAATTATCTATGCTGGAGATGATAAGAGGCGGAACAGGATGTTTTATGGATATGTATTTTTTCGAAGAGGAGGTGGCGCGGGCTGCTCACGAGATAGGAATGCGCGGTGTAATAGGCGAGGGCATAGTGGATTTTGAATCCCCAAGCTGTAGAAATGCAGATGAAGCCATATCTAAAACTAAATCTCTAAAAGAAGAATTTGAAAGCGATATGCTTAAGGTTAGTTTTGCCCCGCACTCCACATATACATTGTCAAATAAAAGCTTGAAAAAAATAGCGGATGCCGCCAATCAATCTATAATAGTGCAGGTACATGCTTCAGAAACAAAAGATGAGGTTGATATTGTTTTAAAGGACAAAGGAAAAACACCTATAGAAGTCTTAAGAGATGTAGGTTTGTTGCATAACAATACATATTTGGCTCATTGTGTAGAAATTAATGGCAACGATATGAATTTGATAAAGCAAGCGGGCAGCAGCGTGGTAATAAATCCTCAGAGTAATATGAAGCTTGGTAATGGCATAGTGCCTTTTGTAGATATGGCAAAACACGGTATCAATATTTTGATAGGTACAGACGGTTCCGCGAGCAACAACAGCTTGGATATTGTGCAGGAGTTGAAGGCAGCGTCGCTTGCAAATAAGGTTTTGGCGAGGAAAGCCGATGTGGCTAATGCAAAAGAGATGTTTAAAATAGGGACAAATTCACGCACTCTTTTTGGCAACACAGGAAAGATAGAAGAGGGGTATAAGGCGGATCTTTCTCTAATTTCTGCTGATTCTTTGAATGCTGTGCCTATGTATAATCCATACTCGCATATTTTATACTCCTTAAATTCTAAAGATGTCGATACCGTTATTATAAATGGCAAGGTTATAATGGAACATAATGAGTTTAAGGGTATTGATGAAGATAAAGTAAAGTACGATGTTAGAAATTTGGCAAAGGATTTAGGCGCAATATTTTGATTAGAAAATCTTATGCTAAGGTAAATCTTTTTCTTCATATACTCAAAAAAAGAGCTGACGGCTACCACAATTTGTTTTCCCTAATGCATAAAATTAATCTGTTTGACTACATAGAGATTAAAAAAAACAGAGGCGGTATCAAACTATCGAGCAATGTTGACAGTATAAATAATA
>CAJXLZ010000184.1 GCA_913056505.1 uncultured Desulfurellaceae bacterium | reverse complement strand
CGCTTCCAAATTAAACACCATAAAATATATCAGTGTGACTAAGAATGAGGGTATGAAAAAATTGGCTGCTGATCTTAAGAAAGAAGGGGTTATAAAGAGGTCAGACTGGTTCTATTACTACATTTGGATAACAAATAAAGCCAGAAAAGTAAAAGCTGGCGTCCACATCTTTAAACAGAATTATACACCGTCTGAAGTATTAAAAGAGCTTATTAATGCAAATCCTCATTCCTTTTGCGTTGCTATACCCGAAGGCTTCAATACAACAATGGTAGCAAATAGGCTTGCAAAATATGGTATAGATTCATCAAAGCTGTTAGCATTATCTCGCAATAAGAAATTTATACATAAAATAACAGGTTTTGATGCCAACACACTTGAAGGTTTCTTATATCCGGATACGTATTGTTTATACAGGGGTATTAGTGCCAAAGAAACTATTAAATTAATGGTACATAACTTTCATAAAATATTTTATTCTATATCAGGATCAGACAATAAAAGCTTTGATAAAGATGATTATAATAAATTGATTGTGGCTTCCATTATAGAAAAGGAGGCTTCCAATAAAAAAGAAAAACCCCTAATTGCAGCCGTAATATACAACAGATTGAAAAAGCATATGTTTCTTCAGATGGACTCCACGCTGATTTACGGCATAAAAAATTTTGACGGGGATATAAAAAGATCAGATTTAAAAAATAAAGATAATATGTACAACACATACACGCATATGGGTTTGCCGCCGACGCCTATATGCAATCCCGGATATGATTCAATATATGCCGCTTTCCATCCGGCAAAGGTCGATTATCTATATTTTGTATCGAACGGCAAAAAGAATATTTTTAGCAGGACGCTTAAGGAGCATAATAGATGTGTAATAAAATATCAGAAAAAATAAATTAGAGGGCAGATGGATATTTAGGAGGCTTATTATGTTTGATTACTACGCTCCGCTTAGGATAGTGTTTGGCGAAGGTGCGATATCCAATATTGCAAAATTAACGGCAAGAAACGGGAACAGGGTTTTGCTTGTAACCGGCATATCACATCTGAAAAAAAGTGGTGTGCTTGATAAAATTTTAAGTCTGTTTTCCTCGAATAAAAAAATTGAAAAGTTAATAGTTTTTGATAAAGCAACGACAAATCCTGATATTGATACGGTAAATGAAGCAGCTCAAATAATAAAGAACAACAATTTAAATATTGTTGTGGCAATCGGCGGCGGCAGCAGTATGGATTTGGCAAAAGCAGCATCAATATCAGCAAGATACGACAGACCGATTTGGGACATTATATGTGATAACGATCTTTATATTACCAATGCTCTACCTGTTATATGCGCCCCTACAACATCGGGTTCTGGATCCGAGGTAACAAAATATGCAGTGCTGAATAACAACGATAAAAAGGTTAAGGTTGCCATATCATCTGAGGCTATATATCCCAAGGTGAGCATTGTTGATCCTGAACTAACATATACCATGAATCAGCAAATAGCAGCATCAACGGGATTTGACACACTCTCACATGCGATAGAGGCGTATACATCCAATTCAGCTTCTGAAATTACAGATATATATTGCGAGAAAGTGTTTAGTATTGTCGGTGAGCATCTGAAAAATGCCATCAAAAAAGATAAAGAATCTATGAAACAGATGAGTTTTGCTGCAATTTTAGGCGGCCTTGCATTAAATATAGGTAGGGCATCACTGCCCCATGCCATGGAGCATGCCCTGAGTGCATACAAACCTGAACTGGCGCATGGTGTCGGGTTATCCATTATAATGGAGGAGTTTATTAATAGAGCTTATAGTTATAATGAGAGTAAATTTGCAAATATAGCATATCTTTTGTATAGATTTAATGAATGTAAAAAAGAGAGCAGGGTTGCAAAAAAATTACCGAATATAATCAATACATTAAAAAAGGAGATAGGTTTAAATCAGAGATTGTCGGATTTCGGATTTGATAAAGATATGGTTGAAGATATGGTTGAAAACACATTTTGGACAATGAAGCACGGCATAGAAAATGCTCCTGGTAAATTTTCTAAATCTGATATTAA
>CAJXLZ010000183.1 GCA_913056505.1 uncultured Desulfurellaceae bacterium | reverse complement strand
ATTTTCATACCCAAAGCGATGAACCAATAGGATAGGGGCGGTTTATGAAAATGTTTTATACCGTCAAATACAGGTGTGATATAGTCGCCCGATACAAGCATTTCGCGCGATATCTCTGCATATCTTGCCTCTGTTGTTTCAAATAGAGGCACATTCCTTGTGGCATATAAAAACACCACAAGATATAAAAATAAAAATGTATAAAATTTTGTTTTAGAATTAATCATTCAATAGTTTCTTTTTTTCTCTGTAAATAAAGTATAAATTCCTCGAATATATGAACATTCCGGTAGATTGTCCTACAATGAATACAATATCTTTACGCATGATAGCGTAGGTCAAAAGGAAAATGCTGCCAAGCAGACTAAAATACCAAAATGCTACAGGTATTATACTCTTTTTGTATTTTTCAGAGTAAAGCCACTGTAGAAAAAAGCGCATAAAGAAGAAGAATTGGCCGGTGAATCCTATGACAAGCATTAATGTTGTGATATTTTTAGACATTTTTATCCTTTATAGTATAGTTTATATATCTTTTGATCATCCATCTTACAGACATTAGATCATAAAAACCCTCTTTAGCCCTCTTTAGGTTTGTATATTTAGATTCACCGTGAATCCTTTGTCTATGATTTACCTTAACTTCTTTTACTTTTGCGCCCTCCAATCTCATAAGAGTCGGTAAAAATCTATGGAGTCCCTTAAATATTTTTATCTTTTTTAGCATATCTGCTCGCATAATTTTTAATGAGCATCCCGTATCGTGAATTGTTTCGTTTGTTAAAAAATTTCGCACTCCGTTGCCTATCTTGCTTGCTATTCTTTTGGAGAGTGTATCTTTCCTGTTGTATCTCCAACCTGTGACCATATCGTACTCTCCATAATATTTCAGCATATTCGGTATATCTCTTGGGTCGTTTTGTAGATCTGAGTCCATTGTAATAATAGTGTCGCCCGATGCATAAGTAAAACCGGCATAAAGTGCGGCGGACTGCCCTCTATTTTGCGCGAAAGATATATATTTTATGTGTTTATCATTTTGCAGTAGAATTTTTATTTTATTTAAACTACCGTCATTGCTGCCATCATCCACAAACAGTATCTCGTAGTTATAGGGTAGTGTTTTTGAAACACCGGTAATCTCCCTATAAAGCTCTTCTATGTTTTCCTCCTCGTTATAAACGGGGATGACATAGGAAATTTTTTTTATTGTCATAGCACATCCCATAAAATCAAAATCTAAGATTTATACCAAAAAAAGACGATAAATCAAACTCTTTAGGATATTTTACTTGAAAAAGATAGATATTTTGTAATAATTTAATAACTTAACTTTCACATTTGGCGCTCTCGTTCCATAGAAAACAATTAGGGTGTGTAAGCTGAGTTATATCATCTTTTGAAAGAAGAGTATTATGAAATTTTTTTTATCAGGTAATGAAGCGATAGCATTTGGACTTATTCAAGGGGGGGCAAGATTTATCACAGGCTATCCCGGTACACCATCAAGCGAGATTATACCGACTGCTATGGATATTAAATCAAGATTGGGTTTGAATGGGTATTTTGAATGGTCTGTTAATGAAAAAGTGGCGCTTGAGGAGGCGTTATCTGCGAGTTTTGCGGGCATAGACAGCGCGGTAACATTCAAACAGGTTGGTCTAAATGCGGCTATGGACCCTTTTATGAGTGCGGCATTAACAGGAAATGTTGGAGGATTTGTTATTGTCAGCGCAGATGATCCAGGCCCTCACTCGTCTCAAACGGAGCAGGATTCGAGATTTTTGGCGTTTTTTGCAAAAATTCCTGTTTTAGATCCATCAACACCGAAAGAAGCATATCAATTTGCTTCAGATGCGATAGATTTAAGCAAAAAATACTCAATACCCGTTATGCTGAGAACTACCACGCGTATATCTCATTCACGCGAGGATATAGAGGTGGGAAAAATAGGTAACGCAGCAATAGATGCAGCGTTCAAAAAAGATCCTAATAGATTCGCTGCAACCCCGCATTTCAGGTATTTGCTGCATAAAGCGCTTAATGAAAAGATAGAACAGATAAGATTAAATAATAAGCCGAGGCTATTTTTTGAAGGCGATATATTGATAATCACAAGCGGCATAACCTATGCGTATATCTACGATATTATTAAAAAATATAGATTGGAAAACCGGG
>CAJXLZ010000182.1 GCA_913056505.1 uncultured Desulfurellaceae bacterium | reverse complement strand
GTTCTGAAGGAAGAGGTATGAATCTAAGTATTTTTGTTTCACCTTCGCCATGAAGGTCTGTTCCAAGGATAAGCACCTCTTCTTTTTCATTATGAAGGATAATAGCCTTTTGGGCATATTCATTTACATTAATATTGTATGGAACGATTGCCCCCATATCGGCATAGGCAGAAAATTGCAAGCAGAAAACAATAAATAGGATGCTAAATACGATTTTCCTCATTTCATTTTTTCCTATTTGTTCTCACAAGGCTTAATAATCTCTATCTCTACTCTTCTGTTTTTTGCTCTGTGTTCTTCCGTATCATTTGGATACTTTGGTCTGGATTCCCCATATCCTACAATATTTATACTTTTTGAAGATACTCCTTTTTTTATCAGATAATTTGCCACAGAATCAGCTCTTTTTCTTGAAAGTTCAAGATTGTAACTATAAGAACCTATGTTATCGGTATGGCCCTCCACTATTATTTTTTGATATGTGATGGATTTAAGATATTCTACTATTTGATCAAGCGCAATTTTAGATTCAGGTTTTAAATCATATTTATTAAAGTCAAACAATATAGCTGATGACATAGTCAAATTTACTTTGCACTCTTTTTCTTCAAGATTAACAAGTGAATACTTTCTTATATCAAATACTTGCTTTTTGTCATTTTTAATTATTGAAAGCACAAGAGCAACTTGATCTCTTGGTCCCTGGAAATAAGGCACTTCTATATCGTGTATTCCTTTCTTTAGATAGACGCTTCCAACTTTTTCCTGAGGTGGATGAATTTCACCATTATCTATAACGACTTTGCCATCTATTATTAATTTTGAGCCGTCGTCACTTAGTAGTGAAAAGGTATAATTCCCTCCTTTTGGGATGTAAAACTTACCTTTATATAGAATGGCAAACCACTCAAATCGATCTGTCACTCCTGGAAAACCTTCAGAAAACTTTCTGACAGGTACATTTAAGATAGGTGTATAGATTTTGCCTACTGGTTTAAGTTTTGAAAAATCTGGGAGTCTATCTGCACCTTGAGGGAAGTAATAAATGGTTCCTGTAAAAATAAAAGGATTTTTCTTTGTAGAGCCAAAAATTCCTTCATTAGATTGAGCAAAAACTGATGAGGACACTAATAGAAATGCTAAAAGAAAATATTTTATGCATCTCATATTCCACCTCCTAAATTTACTTAATACCAAACACCATTTCTAAATGGCTTAAATATGTAAATTTTTTCAAAATCTGAAACAATTAAGGTATTGCCTGCCATTGCTGCATCAACCACAGAAGAGTTTCTTAGACATATGTTTTGCCTTGTTAGTAAATTTTGCGCACCAATAACGCGAAGGCACAATTTGCTTCGTTTTAGGTAACGTTTTTTATAAGTAACCATCCCTTTGCCTTCCTTAAAACCAATCAAAAATTGGTCATCTGGTGTTAAGAAAAATAAGCCACAGCTGCTATAAAAATCACAAGTTTTAACTATTCTTTTGGTGTTAGTATCAAACCTCTTTGGACAACCAAAATCCTCATAGATAATACTACGATCATCTTTTGTAAACTTTGCATCAAATGACACCCCAGCCGCTAATTTTACACTACCAATTTTTATGCCTTTTTCATAATCCCATAGCTCCCCAACACCACTAAATACCCAAGGGTGATTATGGGCAAAGGCAAGCGTATGGCCATTTGATAAAACTCTTAGCAATTTTTTACCCGTCATTATGTCGTAAATTTCAAAAAAACCTCCATTATAAATAGCAATAAGAGGATCTCCGTTTATTGGATTGCGACTCAGTATGAAGTTAGAATAACTTACATTTTTGCCATAAATTGAACCGGAATCATTCCCACAGGTATGGAAACAATATTTCAATATCCTTTTAGTCTTTATATCAAAAAATCTTACATCCTGCTTGCCAAAATCGTTCATATCGGTGTAATAATCAAAGGCCAACCAGTTTGTTCCAGGCACAAATGCGATATGCCCTGCTATATTGGCAAATATACGAGAATATATCCGCTTTTTCGAGGTTAAATCAATAATTGAAATTTTCCCAAGTACATATAAACGGCCACTCTTATCCTCAAAGCTCATATCGGTTAATACCGCAGCCATACGGCCATCAGACGAAACAGCTATAGATTCCACAGGCGCATTTATTCCTAAAGGAATCTTTGTGACATTACCCCATCCATCTACTATGATTATGC
>CAJXLZ010000181.1 GCA_913056505.1 uncultured Desulfurellaceae bacterium | reverse complement strand
GTTATATTTGGATATATTTTTGTCACTCAAAACACTTTCTAAATTATCCGATATATTTTTTTATAGGCATTTAGTTGATCAAATGGCACATAGGCTACAAACTTTTCATTATACTTAAATATAAAACTATCGCTTTCTAAGGCTTTATCTTTGCTCAGCAACAAAACCGGTGTTGCTTTATTCATTGCATATATATCAAAACCGCGTATTTTTGACGGCTTAATAATGCTTAATCTAATAGGTACAAATTTCATATCTTATCACCTTGCCGCTACCAACATGCCAATATGCTTATGATACAATAAATATTTATATAGGTTCAATAACTATGTCTTGTTTTCCATCCAAATCTCTCACATACACTTTTATGTTGTTTTGCTTTGAATCAAGGATTCTTTTTAGTTTATCGTTAAATATTAAAATATTGCCTGCTTCTATCTCTCCTTTAATTAAAATATGCCCTTTTTTGTAGCTGTTGACAATTTCATCCATTTTTTCAAGGTTCTCCTTGTATTTACTTTTGGCAACTCTAAGTTCTGTGACACTTTCTTTATATAACTTAGTTAAATCCTTAAACTTTTTTATAACAATCAAAAACGATCCGGGCACATCTTTTTTGCTGTCTTTAAGTTCTTTAATAACATCAAGAGCTTTTTTATATCTGTTTTTTTCCTGATTAATGTGTCTTTTTAATTTGTTACATTTTTTCTTAGAATTTTCTAGCAGCAATTTAAAAGATTCTTTATTAATCAATAACTTTTTATATTCTTCTTTTATCCACGGCAACTCCATTGGCCTCACGGCTATGGTGCTATTATCACCTGTAACATTGTTTATCATTATATTCTTAGACGATGTTGTTATATTTGAAAACATCATATTACCCGTTATTTCAATTTCCGGAGATATAATCTTTGATGCTATACAATCTTTCACGACAGCTTTATTCTTAGATAAAATCCTTGCATGTTCTGCTGTATCTATTTCAGCAACTTCCGATTCAACGCTGCCTCTGCATACAGCTATTTTAGCATGCTTTGCTTTTATAACGGCATCCTGATGGACGCTTCCTTTTATCTCAACGTCTTCCGCTTCAATAAGTGCATGAGGCCCTACATCTCCATTTACTACGACACTTCTACCTACAACTTTCATACCTGCCGATACTGTATCCTCTATCTCGTCAGATGATGTTGAACCTATTTTTAGATCAACATCCTTATCACCTTCTATGTTTCCTGTTGTTTTAATGTCCACTTTATTTATATCTATAGTTTTTTCGACACTAAGCATACCTTTGCTGCAAGAGATAACCCCGTCATTCTTAGAATAAATTTTTAAGGAATTGTCATCTTCAACAACTTTAATTGTTTTATTGTCTACCTCTAAATCTAATTCCTCTACAATACTCCCTACGTGTTGTTCTACTTTTTTGCCGAAAATATCATATCCAGCTTTACCTGTTGTCGGTTTATAATATTCTATAAGCAGAGCACCTTTCCGAGTAGGTATTATAAAATTTTTATTTTTGTAATCAATTTTGCCGTTATTAGAAACAGTTCCGGATGCTTTATATCTATTAAAATGATATATTAACCTGCTGTTTTTACCATCAACCGGCTTCACCCATTCTGCTACTAAAACTTTAAAAGGTTTATGATTCGGGGTTAACCGCTTTTTAATTTCTTCGGCTATAGCATTATAAAGATTTTCCTTTATGCCTATCTTAACGCCATGCAAAGCAAGTTTTCTTTTTATTGTTTCTATAATATCCTCGTTTGTTATATACACATTATTTTTTAATAATTGAGGATTTATCAATAAATATGCTTTTTTAGGCGGGTTTGAACCTTCAATTTCTATGGTACTTATAACATCGCACATCATTAATGAGCTTTCTTGTGCAAAAGGGAAAAATTCTACCTCATATTCCTTATCATAATCACCATCCTCATTTTCTAATAATTTCTCACTTATAATTCTAAAGCCTACATCCTCAGGCTGAATGTTTAATGAATCTGCAAATTTATTTATTGATTCCAATAGATTGCTTGCTAATACTTTTTTCGTCTGCTTATTCATTAATCACCCCATTTTTCCATAAAGTTATTGAAAGCAGCAATATAACTACCCAATATATCTTATACATAATAGATTATATAAATGCAAATTTTACCACTTACCAGATAGGTATAGACATACTGCCCACCTAGAAGAATTAAGTATTACAGAAA
>CAJXLZ010000180.1 GCA_913056505.1 uncultured Desulfurellaceae bacterium | reverse complement strand
TCCCTTTGTCATTCCGTGCTTGACACGGAATCCAGACTATAGCGTATGCATTCTTGACTCTGGATTCCCACTTTCGTGGGAATGACAGATGAAAATATTCTCGCGGGAATGACAAAAAACAAGGGAATGACATTTATCTATTGTTACCTGTAATACCTTCTCATTTCTTACTGTCATTCTATCATTCCGTAGCATCCTGTCATTCCGTGCTTGACACGGAATCTGGACTCTGGATTTCCTCATGCGCTGCAATGACACTTCCTTTACATATCCACTTCTCTTAAAAACTTTGCTGCATCCTCAGGCAAAGTCGGATTAATATAGAAACCTGTTCCCCATTCAAAGCCAGCTATTTTGGTCAATCTTGGTATAATTTCTAAGTGCCAATGATAATATTCATTATATTTATTATCAAAAGAGCAATTCATCAAAACAAAGTTATATGGCGCCCTATTCAAAGCTATGCTTAACCTTTTTATTGTCATACGCAGTATATCTGCAAAACTGTTATAAATGCTGCTGTTTTCAAATTCGTAGTGTGCCTGATGATTTTTGGGTATAATCCATGTCTCAAAGGGAAATCGCGATGCAAAAGGCTCTATAACAACAAAATCTTTATTCTCATCAACAAATCTTGTTCTTTCGCTTAATTCCTGCGTTACCATATCGCAGATTATGCATCTGCCTCTGTAATCGAAATAGCGTTTGTGTCCATTTAGGTACTCAACAATTCTTTTAGGCACAATAGGTGTAGCAATCAATTGTGAATGTGTATGTTCAAGACTTGCGCCCGCGAGCAACCCCCAATTTTTAAAAACAAGTACATATTTCATTCTACTATCTTTTTTTAAGTCCAATATCCTTTCCCTATAGGCGATAACAATATTCCTAACACTTTCTAATGACATAGTATCTATCGTCTCATTGTGATTGGGCGTTTCTATAATAACCTCGTGTGCACCTATTCCATTCATCATATCATACATACCTACACCCCGTTTACCCAAATCTCCCTCTATTCTTAATGCCGGAAATTTATTGGGAACAACCCTGAGTTTCCATCCTTTCCCATTTGGTTTGGAGTTTTTATCCCGAATGGCATATATCTCTTTGGGGACATACTTTTCATTCCCTTCATCAAATGGACAAAATCCGCCTTTATGTTCTTGTTGAACAGCCTTAAAGTCAGTAGGGCGCTTACCCCTTTCCGTAGATATAATAACCCACCTGTCGGTTATAGGATCCCTTCTTAATTCATTCACAGTAAATCATCTCCTACTATCTCTGTGCCTATACCGGATGTTGTCAATATCTCCTCGAGTATAGAGTGAACTTTCTTACCATTTATTATGTGCACCTTGTTAACGCCGGCTTTAATAGCTGATTTTGCAGATAATAATTTCGGTATCATTCCGCCGAATACCGTACCGTTTTCAATTAAATGATCAATATCGGACAATTTTATAGAGGATATCAGCTGCTTATTGCTATCTAACACTCCATCGGTGTCCGTTAAAAATATTAATTTTTCGGCTTTTAAGCTTGATGATATGGCACTTACAACATTATCTGCATTAATATTATATCGTTTTCCGTTTTTTTTATCAACACCTATAGGTGATATAACGGGGATATATCCGGCATCTACAAGATGAATTATAACCTCTGGATTCACTCTTTCCACATCTCCAACAAATCCCAAATCTACATCATTTAATAACATCTTTTTAGCTTCTATAATATTGTCGTCAACGCCGCTTAATCCTACAGATTTTCCCCCTAATGAGTTTATACGCAGCACAATCTCTTTATTGACTTTGCCTGCCAAAACCATTACCACGACATCCATTGTTTCCTCATCTGTAATTCTTAAGCCGTTGTGAAATTCCGTTTTAATGTTGAGTTTCTCCAATATAGATCCTATTTCTGCACCGCCGCCGTGAACAATAACAGGATTAATGCCCACATATTTAAGCAGAACAATATCTTTGCAGAAATTATTTTTTAAATCGTCGTCAACCATAGCACTGCCGCCGTATTTTATCACTATAATTTTACCAAAAAACTTCTTTAGGAAAGGCAGTACTTCAACAAGATATTCACCTTTATCAAACATTTTTTCACCTCTTTATTCATTTTTTAGCTTATCATTTTAGTGCGAAAAATCAATATATTTTTTCTTGATAATTTAATTTAGTGTTTTCATATGAAAACATATATTATTTCTATTTATTATGTATTATATAAATATAATTAATTATAT
>CAJXLZ010000179.1 GCA_913056505.1 uncultured Desulfurellaceae bacterium | reverse complement strand
GGCCAATCGGCCATCCCATCACCCAATAAAATAAGATATTTCATATATTCACCTTAATACCTTTATAAAAATTTTTCTATCTCTCGGACCATCAAATTCCAAAAAAAATATCCCTTGCCATCTGCCTAAAATCAAATTGCCGTTTTCCACTATTAATTGCACGCTATTGCCGATAAGAGAAGATTTTATGTGGGCATCTGAATTACCCTCCAAATGTCTATAATTTTTTGAATATGGCACAAGAGAACTCACCTTTTCCATTAAATCATCCATAACAGACGGATCGTAAGCCTCATTTATGGTTATAGCCGCCGTGGTATGAGGCACATATATAAGCATAATGCCATTTCCTATATTTTCTGCTTCTTTAGATATTGTATTTGTAATATCTATAGCCTCAATTCTTTTGTAACTTTTTATGGTTTTTACAATCATTGATAAACCTCTTTTGATTAATCTATGCAAAATTATAGAAAAAGTCAATAATTAAGCACATTTTATAATGTTTTATATAATCTACAAATCTTCTTAACGGGTAACCCTATAACGGTATCTATCTCCCCATTAACAATTTTAAGAAAGCCAGAAGCCCTACCCTGTATGGAGTAGCTACCCGATTTGTGCTTATACTCACCGCACTTTAAATAGTTCAAAATCTCTCTATCGGATAGTTTATCCATATACAACAGGGTGCCGTCTATAAAAAATTTATATTTATATCTGTTGATTATAGTTACGCCCGTTATACATTGGTGAAAATTACCAGACAGCATTTTTAACATACCGAATGCATCCCGTTCATCTTTGGCTTTACCCACTATTTTCCCATTAAAAAATATAACGGTATCTGCAGAAACAACAGTAGCACCACTTTTTATAAAGGGTCTCGCCTTTAGGTATGTTACCCTTTCTAAATATTCATCTAATGTTTCATTATCGACTCTTTCCTCATTGGCATTTGATATCTTAGCCACAAAATTATGCACACATTTTCTAAACAGAATTCTCCGCGCCTTAGATCTACTTGCCAAGATTATCACAAAACACCTCGTTAAAAATAGACGCTATACGCTCTTTAAATGCCCTTATCTTTTTATCTATATATCTATCGCCCATTAAAAATTTTAATATCTCAACATTTTCATCTCTCAAGCCGCCTCTTAGATGTGCAATTCTAATAAAACTCAAAATCTTTGTATAAAATATATAACCATTTCTTAAAATATTTATGTCAGCGCTATCCAAAAACTTATATTGCATAATTTTTTCAAGCAGTTTTAAGGGCGAATCGCCCATATCCGCGCAACGATGTTCAAGACATATGTATTGCGCAATAAACTCTATATCTGTCAAACCCCCGCTGAAACTTTTAATATTAGAGTTATCGCCCTTTGTTTTCTCTATATTCTTCTTTATATTATATATATCTTTTCCTGTTATGCTTTTTGTATCTAAAAATCTCTTATATATATCATCAATATATTCAGAATTAAAATCGCTATAGATAACCCTCGCTTTTTGAGCTGCCAATTTTTCCCAACTCCGGGCATATTTGGAAAAATAGTTATTTAGATAATCAATATTTATAACTATAGCTTCCCTATCACCAAATGGTCGTAGTCTTAGATCAACGTCAAATATTTTTTTTATTTTGCTCACCATTTTTTGAACATCCCCAATCAACGTTTCGGCGCTGTTTTTAGACAGAATGATTAAATCAAGGTCACTGCCTATAGATAACTCACCAATTCCAAGTTTGCCGTATCCTATCACTGCTATATCTTTAATATTAAATTCCAAGATCGTCTGTTTTATCAACTCATCTGCAAATTTTGTTAATACTTTAAACATTGCAATGTCAAAATTCCCAGATAAAAATTTGCATATTATAGCAAACTCTATTCTTTCCTTTTCCTCTTTGGTTATATCACCTATTTTTATAGGTTCAGCTATGGAGAAAAACTCCTCCATTAATGCAGAGTTTTTATGAATTCTCTCTGCATACCCTAAAGAAAGCGTTTTAAGAAAGACATCCAACAACAGACGGTCTTTGTATAGAAATGGAAGATATACAGGATCTATAACATTTAAACCATTAAAAGCATCTAACAACAACTTCTCACTTTCAAAAAAATTAACAGCATAATTGAAAAATTCGTTTATAACCTGTTTATCAATAGCCTTAGCAATACATTTTTTAGAGATACTGCTAATAATATGGGCTATATGGGATGAATTTTTTATACCCTTTTCTTGATTTTGTGCTGATTTTTTCAGTTGATCTATTTCATAAAGAGTTTT
>CAJXLZ010000178.1 GCA_913056505.1 uncultured Desulfurellaceae bacterium | reverse complement strand
TTAAATATTCATTTTTAACGCAGCTTCTATAAAATCGTCTATTTCACCATCTAAAACAGCTGTAGCAGCCATATCCTTCTTCACTATATTGGTTCTATGATCCTTAACCATTTTGTATGGGTGAAGAACATAGGATCGGATTTGACTGCCCCACTCTATTTTCTTTTTTTCGCCGCTAATTTCATCCATTTTCTTCTTATTTTTTTCCTCTTCTAACTGGTACAACCTAGACCTCAATATTTTCATAGCCATACTTTTATTTTTGAATTGGCTTCTCTCATTTTGGCAGCTTACAACTATATTTGTAGGGATATGTGTTATCCTTATTGCAGAGTCGGTTTTGTTAACATGTTGCCCACCTGCGCCGCTTGATCTAAATGTGTCTATTCTTAAATCATCCGGGTTTATCTGAATATCTATGTCACCTGAAATTTCAGGCATAGCAATAACAGATGCAAAACTCGTATGTCTTCTCTTATTGGAGTCAAACGGTGAAATTCTCACTAATCTATGCACGCCATTTTCTCTACGCAAATATCCATATGCAAACCTTCCTTTAACCATAAATGTTATACTTTTATAGCCTGTTTCATCGCCTGTCTGAAAATCCATAATTTCTACCTTAAAGTTATTTTTTTCAGCCCACATAGAATACATTCTAAACAGCATAGATACCCAATCACAAGCCTCTGTTCCACCTGCACCCGAGTGTATATTCATAATACAATTTGAAGCGTCATGTTTACCTGATAAAAACAGACTAATATCGGAGTTATCCATCTTATCTAAAATATCTTCAATATCTTTGTTTAATTCAGTTCTTAAACTCTCATCATCCTCAGAAATTTCCACCAGTTCTGATAGCGTGTATATATCCTTTTCCAACTGATTAATCTTCTTCATTTGTATTTCTATCTGTTGTTTCGACTGCTCCAATTTCTGCAGCTTTTCATAATTCTTCCAGTTTGAACCGTCTTGAAGCTCTTTTTCTATCTTTTTTAGTTCATCTTGCTTTTTATCAAAGTCAAAGATACTCCTTCATTTTTAAGAGTCTTCTTTTTAATCCTTCAAGTTTTTCCTTCATTTATTACCCTCACATTTTATGTTAAGTAAATCTCTAAGCACATTTTTTGCCTTAACTATGTCTTCATCATCTAAACTGCTGATTTTATTTTTTATATCTCTTCTGTTCAATGTTGCGAGTTTAGATAGTCTAACATAGCTAAGCCTTGTTAATTTTTTGCTTTTCCAGTTATGTATCTCGATTACACTCTTTAGGTCTCTTTTCTGCGATGTAATCTTTGCTACAATTATATCCTCGTCGCCGTTGTCCATAACAACCATAGCCGGTCTCACAACAACATTATTTAAATTAGTATATGGAAATGCAATAATAACAATATCACCAAATTTATAATTCGTCATTTATATCGTATTGGTACTTCTCATC
Organism: uncultured Desulfurellaceae bacterium; assembly: GCA_913056505.1. GTDB lineage: Bacteria > Campylobacterota_A > Desulfurellia > Desulfurellales > Hippeaceae > CAJXLZ01. The sequence continues at coordinate 853 of CAJXLZ010000178.1, read as the reverse complement.
ATCATAAAAAAACCTATTGTAAGCTACTATATCCCAGCACTTATCTTTTTCATTAAACACAATGTCACCATCACAAAGTTTTTTCAAATTCCAACTACAAGATCTATCTTTATATGAGTCTACATTAACAAAATAAACATCAAACGCATTAAGAAAATCTTGCATAATCTCTCCCTATTATTTAATTCCTGTATGTATGAATGATATACCAAATGTTAATGGAAAATAATATACTTCCCTAAATCCAACCCTTTCCATTGATTTTTTTAAAAACTCCACATCAGGGAAATTTTTTATGGAATTTGGAAGATAATCATAGGCTTTGTCGTTATGCGATATAACTCTGCCGAAAAAGGGCAAAATATGGTTAGAATAAACATTATAAATTTCATTAAACACCTTTGATACGGGCTTATTAAACTCCAATATAACAAGTCTGCCGTTTTTTTTAAGCACCCTCTTAAATTCATACAACGCACCTATTCTATCAGGTATATTTCTTATGCCAAAAGCTATTATAACATTGTCAAAACTTTCATCATCAAAGGGCAAAGCCTCTGCAGGCGCACATATAAATTTTATATTATCCGCTCCACTATCTTTCGATTTCTTAATGGCGATATCCAACATACCGCGACTCACATCCACCGCAGTAATGCTTTTGAATCTATTCGTTTTATTTATTTGTAGAGCTACATCACCTGTTCCCGTTGCAACATCCAACACACTCTCTCCAGCAAGTAGTGATACGGCCTTTTTCCTCCATAACTTATCTATGTTGAAACTTAAAAAGTGATTTAGAAAATCATAAGTGGGAGCAATGGAAGAAAACATCTCTGAAATTCTCTTATTT
>CAJXLZ010000177.1 GCA_913056505.1 uncultured Desulfurellaceae bacterium | reverse complement strand
AGTTCAAAAGAGATGCATAAGCAAGTAGTTGGAGCACATATCTTTGCCAAAAATCGAGGACAAGAGGGTTTTAATGCGCACTTGAGTGATAAAGATATAGATGCCGTTAGCTTCTCTAAGAAAGATAGCAGGGATGTCATCCACGAGGGTATGTGTGTTTATAGAAAAAAATGCTGGGAGCTTGCGGATAAGATATCAGATAAACCCAATTTAAGAGAACATCAATTTCCAATAATAGGCTTAATGCCCGATATGTTTAAAATAGCTTATGTTGTTGATGATGATATTTTCTATAAAATAAAACACAGAATGTCTGTTGATACGCTGGCTGATCTTAAGTTTATGAATATTGTTTACAATAAATTAAAAGAAAAAAATAAAGAATTTAATATGAAAAATGTTGTGGAACTGTTATCGGAGAAACCTGAACTTATGGACATAAATAGGGATGTTCACCAAATAACAATAGACGAGAAGCAAAGAAAAGCTCTATTTGTGTTGAAAAACAGAGAAAATTTGGACACCTTCTTTAATATGGCTTATGAGCTGACAAAAAACGGCGTAGGTGTCAGATTTTTTGCAGAAAATGAAGATATAGTGAAAGCTATAGACGAAAAAGGATTCGGAATAATAGATAAAATCGATAAAAATGGGTTCAATTTTGTGATAGAGGATAGCGGCAAACTATAAAGACAAAATATGTCACATAATCAATTATCGTATTTTATGATACTGCAAAAACGATAGATATTATTATTCAACAAATTTCCAGCTTAACGGTGTACCCCTTTTTATATCCGTTGTAGATTTTTTGCCTATTATATCTTTTAAATATTTCGGCGGGAGACCAAAACCGGGTCTAATGGATTTTATATTATTTTTAGTGAATATTTCACCTGATTTTATGTCTTTTACTACAAACAAAGAACGGCTAAATTCCCTTCCTTTCCTCATTCGCTTCGTAGGTTCATATGATATTTCTCCTAAGGCTTTTTCCACTTTTCTTATTGATTCCGCCATTTCTTTAAATTTTTTAGGTGTTAATGAAAACTCTTTATCAAGGCTATCAATATCTTTAGATAATATAAAATGCTTTTCTATAACCTTTGCTCCAAGTGCAGCAGCAGCAATAGGTACAGAAATTCCAGGTGTATGATCAGACAAACCAGAAACACAATTAAAAGTATCAGCTAAGTTTGGGATAGTCTTCAAATTTGCATCTTCTAAGGGTGCAGGATATGAGGATGTGCATTTTAGCAATATGATTTGATCGTTTCCTACTCCCTTACATGCTTTAACAGCTTCTTGTATATCGCATATATTTGCAATACCTGTAGAAATTAGCATAGGCTTTCCTTTTGATGCTGCGTGCTCTATAAGGGGCGTATCTGTTATCTCAAATGATGCTATTTTGTAAGCTGGAACATCCAATTTCTCTAAAAAGTCAACGGCAGTTTCGTCAAAAGGGGAAGAGAAAAATATAAGACCCAGTTGTTCAGACAGCTCTTTTAACTCATAATGCCATTCCCATGGTGTATAAGCTTTACTGTATAAATCATAGAGCGTCTGACCATCCCACAATGTGCCTTGTTTGATTTGAAAATATTTATTACTGCAATTAATAGTTATGGTATCGGGTGTGTATGTCTGAAGCTTGACTGCATCAGCCCCGGATTCTTTCATTGCATAAATGGTCTCTTTTGCTAAACTTAAATCTTGTTTATGGTTAGCTGAAAGTTCAGCTACAATAAAAGTGCCATCTTTTTCTAAGTCAAAATTACCTATTTTCATTTCTTAATTCCATACAAATTACTTTTTTATCATTTATCATCTTTTTATCTACCTCTTGAAACTTATATTTTTTATATAAATTTCTAGCTCTTTCATTATCTTCAAAAACTTCTAATTTAAGCTTTGAAAGTTTTAAAAACTCAAAAGCGTACTTGATACACACCTCTTCAAGTATTCTTCCTGCTCCTGCTATCTTTTCAAATGGGTTAGCATAGAGACCAAATTCACACTCTTTTGTGTTTATATTGTAAAAATCAACTACGCCTATATATTTTTCATCTTTTTTTACCACCACATATTGTTTATCTTTTCTATTTTCTAAGCTATCAATAAAAGCTAGATGAGACTCAAGTTTTATATCATCAGTTGTGTACATCCACTTTTTTATCTCACTATGATTTCTCCAACTTAATACCATCTTTTTTCCTCTAAACTCAAATCAACAAAGTCAATAAGAGTTACCTCCCCCCATTTTGTCAAGTTCAATCTTTAGAACATATCTATTGCCATCAAGCT
>CAJXLZ010000176.1 GCA_913056505.1 uncultured Desulfurellaceae bacterium | reverse complement strand
TTGGTTTGGTTGCTTGGTTGAATTTGCAAGTGGCTCTATAGGTTTATTTTTCTCTGAAATAGTAATTTTATTGTTCTTGGGTAATTTGAGAGCAATTTTGGCAGCCCTCATATCTATTCCTATGGTTTTTTTCTCCACTTTGGCGGTTATCTGGCTATCAGGGGGAGAATTAAATATTGTTATTTATACAGCAATAATATTGGCATTAGGGATGCTGGTGGATGATGCTGTGGTTGTTCTTGAAAATATTGAGAGGCATCTAACAGAATTAAAAGATGATCTTGAAACTGCAATTGTTCAGGGGACAAAAGAGGTTATCATGCCAGTGTTTGCGGGGACTATAGCCACTTCTGCGGTAATGATTCCTTTTCTGTTTGTAGGTGATTTTCCACAAAAAATATTTAGACCTCTTATCAGCACCCTTTTGATAGCTTTGGCAGCTTCTTACTTTTTATCTACTACCTTTGTCCCACATTTTTCAAAAATTCTATATAGGAAAGGGTATAAAAAAACTAAATTTGAGAAGGCATTGGAAAGTATATATCAAAAAACCTTAGGTAGATTTGTAAATGTTTATTTAGGGATAATAAAATTTTCTAATGGGAACAGATTAAAAATATTTAGGAGATCAATCCTTGTTATACTTCTAATTATATTTTTTGTATTTAGTTTAAAAAATATAATGCCCACTATAGGCAGTGATCTTATGCCACCAATGGACACAGGGATAATAAAGGTACATGTAAAATTTAGTCCAAACGAAACAACTGAAACTATAGAAAAAAGACTCGCTAAATTTTTAGAATGGCTCCATCAAAAAGATGAAGTGCTGACAAGCTCCGTTGCAATAGGTAGTGAACCTGGGGTTTTGTCTATTGGTAGTGGATCTTTACCCACAGAAGTTACTATGACTATCAACTGTGTAGATAGGTTTCATAGGAAAAAAAATATATGGGAATTGGAAGATGAAATCAGACAAAAACTTTCCAAATTAAAAGATGTTGTGAATGTTGATGTATTCGATTTTGGAGCCACAGCAATTTCAAGCATAAAGGCACCCTTAGATGTAAGATTATATGGTAGAGATTACACCTATCTGCCAAAACAGGCTAAAAAGGTAGAACATGCCCTATACAATGTACAGGGGCTTAAAAGTATTGGAAAAAGCTGGGATAATGATTTTGTGGAGATAAAACTCAATATTAACCAAAACAGGGCATTGACATATGGTATCACTCCCCTCGAAATAGCCATGCAATTACCTATGAAAGGGTATCCTGTTTCTCTTAATGGAAATTTGCATACGCTGCAGGTGCAAACATTGAGACTTTATGCCACTGAACCTTTTTCTCAGAATATTGAAAGTCTAAAGATGGTGCCCATTGATACGAAAAAAGGGACAATTCCGTTATCTCAATTAGCAACAATAAGTTATGACTTTACTTCATCCAAAATAGAAAGGGATAATATGCAGTATTCCCTAGATGTTTATGGTTACAGAGCTAAACGACCTGTTAGTATTATTACCGGTCAAGCAAATAAAAATTTGAAGAAATTAAATTTAAAAGGGGTAAAAATCTCCCAAGAGGGTGATATAAAACAGATGGATGATAGCTTTTCAAGGATGATTAAAGCTATAGAGCTTGGGATTGTGATACTTACCATGACCCTTATTGCCGTATACAGATCGGTGATTTTGTCTTTTATTATGATTTTTGTTTTGCCGCTATCGATGATTGGTGCTGCCTGGGGTATGTTGATATTTAACAAGCCAAGATGTATGCCAAGCTTAGTAGGTATATTATTATTGTTTGGTATAATTATCAAAAACTCTGTTCTACTCGTAGATTTTTATCAGGAGTTTAGAAAAACTGGGAAAGGTGCTTTTGAATCAGCATTGGAAAGTGTAAGGGTCAGATTTAGACCTGTATTTATGACAGCCTTTGGTACTATTGCCGGTATGATACCTATTGCACTGGAAAGAGCTGTGGGATTAGAGCGCCTTTCACCATTGGCAGATGTGGCAGTAGGAGGGTTATTGATAGGAACAATTTTGACACTGATCTACATACCGATGTTTGCATATATTTTTGATAGGAAGAAATAGGGAAGATTCCTATTTCTTCCAAAGGGATTAACATTTAACATATGTAATTCAAAAAACAAAGGGGCCAGGTCTTGAAATATAAGCTTTATTTGTTATATTAAAACGCTATGGCAAGACCTTTAAGGATAGAATATCCCGGAGCAGTATAAGATATTGGGCTCTGTGATAATTTTAAGGAAGATATAGATCTATAAAAGAAAAAAGCAGAGAGTCGATATACGAGGCTTATGTAAGATTTGGCTAT
>CAJXLZ010000175.1 GCA_913056505.1 uncultured Desulfurellaceae bacterium | reverse complement strand
AAGAAAGTCTCTTATCCTTGGAGATGGTTGAATTCATTTTTAAACTTATATATATTTTCAAAGGGTGGGCAGTATGTCTATGGCATGTGCCATTCTTGACATAAATGTATAGTAATGTAGTATCTATACGATTTTAAGAGGCATTATGAAGTTTAAATTACATTTGATTGCAATAATTATATTTATGAATATTCTCTTTTTACATAGCGCTTATGCTGAGTGCAAAAGAGTTATATCGTTAGCACCAAGTATAGCAGAAACGCTGTTTTATATGAATCTCGGTAGATCTGTTGTTGGCGTAACACGCTATGCAAGATGGCCTGAAGCTGTTAAAAATATACCAAAAATTGGCGGTTATTATGATATTAATTTAGAATCTATAATAAATCTCAAGCCGGATGTAGTCATGCTGACATATAGACAGATAGAACTTGCTAAAAAAATCAGGAAATTACATATAAAAACGCTGATACTACACTACGATAGTATAAAAAATATTATTAATTCCATTTATACTATAGGTAGATATTGTGATGCCCAATCAAACGCAAAAAGCGCAGCAGAACTGCTAAAAAAACAGATTGATAGCATTATGAAAAAATATAAAAACGGTAACCACCACAAAATATTGATATGCTTTGGGTATCCGGGCATATCGCCTATCATAGCTGCGGGCAACAAAAGCATATATGGGGATATTATAAAAATTATAGGTGCTCAAAATGTTTATCAAGGTTCTCTTGCTTGGCCTACTATTCCTTTATCAAGCATTATTAAGTTTAATCCTTATGCTATATTTGTTCTTGGAAACCCAAAAACGGGCAGCAAATCCATACTTAAATGGAACCAATTGCCCATAGATGCTGTTAAAAACCACAGAATATATCTGCTTTCACGCAACATATACTTAGTGCCATCCCCGAGGATAGTTCAAGTAATAAAAAATATAGCTAAGTTGTTGTATAAAAAATGAATCAAAAAGCACTGGTTGTTTCTCATCTTAACAAAGTCATATCCAAAGAAATTATATTGAACGATATCAATTTTTCCGTTGATGAGAGAAAATTTTGTTCAGTTATAGGGGAAAATGGTGCGGGCAAAACCACATTATTGAGAATGATAGCAGGCATTGAGCCAACATCGGGCATAAATATTTTTGGAAAGCCGGTCAAGAATTATAAGCCTAAAGAATTGGCGCGTGTAGTATCTTTATTGCCACAACATATCACAAAAGCACCTTTCAAGGTGATAGAGTTTCTACTTTTGTCGAGATATCCCTATCAATCTTCGTATTCCAATACCAAAGAGGAAAAAAATATTTGTTATGAGGCATTGGATATTGTGGGAATAAGCCGACTATCTGATAAATACTTAAATCGCATATCCGGCGGTGAGCTTGAACTTGTATATTTGGCATCTTGCATAGCTCAACGTCCAAAGTTGCTTCTTGCTGATGAGCCCACAACATTTCTTGATATGTCGTATAAAAAACATATCAATAGTATATTCAAAGCACTAAAGGAATTTACAACTGTTATACTAGTGACACATAATATTGAATTGGTGCGCGAACTATCAGATCAGGTTATAGCACTAAAAAAGGGCAAAATGATTTTTAACGGATCACCAGATGAGATAGAAAATTTCAATAATATCTTCGGTTCTAATAAATTATCCGTAAACAAAGATAAAATCAGTAGGTTTTTTTATGGAACATAAAGCACTATATACAGCAACAACTATTCTGTTATCAATAACTGTTGTATCTATATTAATTGTCGTTGATATGCATTCCGCAAACAGCTACATTATATACAATCTACGCATTCCGAGGCTTTTTACGGCTTTTTTGATAGGGGCCGGACTTTCGATAAACGGCGCAGTATTTCAGTCAATATTCAAAAATGATCTTGCAACGCCCTATACATTAGGCACTGCAAGCGGTGCTGCCTTCTTTGTTGTGCTTTATCTTCAATTAGGTATATTTTTCTATGGGGGTGAGACTATATCTGCTTTTCTTGGAGCAATAAGCGCTACGCTGTTGGTTTATATATTTGGAATGGCTTCTGGTGGCTCGAGCTACAGCTTGCTTTTGTCCGGCGTTGCTATAAATTTTTTCTTTTCAAGCTTGATACTATTTATTCAATATATAGGGAATTTTGCTCTATCTTTTACAACTATGCGCTGGATGATGGGCAATTTGGAGGTTGTAGGATATGATAAATTATACCTTCTATTTCCGACAGTTCTGATTACTTTTTTTGCTGTGTATTTTCTATATAGAGAGCTGAATCTATGGAGCATTTCAGAGGATATTGCTCAAAGCAGGGGTGTAAATATTAAGCGATTAAGAT
>CAJXLZ010000174.1 GCA_913056505.1 uncultured Desulfurellaceae bacterium | reverse complement strand
TAGCGCTTATGAAGGAACAAAAGTGTCCGGTGTGCGGTGGAGATAGACTAAATAAGGAAAGTCTGTCAGTAAAAATATTAAATAAGAATATAATGGAAGTGGCGCGTCTTTCTATAAAAGATGCCTATGAATATTTTGAAAGTGTGAAAAATAGTTTTAATGAATATAAAAGGGCAATATCGGATAGATTATTAAGAGAAATAGAAGTTAGACTTAAATTTCTTATAGATGTAGGACTGGATTATCTATCATTAGACAGAGGGGCATCCACACTTTCGGGCGGAGAATCTCAGAGAATTAGATTGGCAACGCAGGCAGGAAGCAATTTAACGGGCATAATTTATGTTTTAGACGAACCTTCGATAGGGTTGCACCCGCGTGATACAGATAGATTAATTAAAACACTAAAAGAACTGCGCGATAATGATAATACCGTTGTTGTTGTGGAGCATGATGAAAATATTATTAGAGCTGCGGATTATATTGTAGATATGGGACCTTTAGCCGGTATAGGTGGCGGTGAGGTAACAGCTGTAGGAACAGCAGATGAGATTGAAAAAAATGCTAACTCTCTAACGGGTAGATATTTATCGGGTAAGCTTAATATATCTACGCCTGAAGCATATAGAAAACCGCACTACTTTATCTCTATCAAAAAAGCTCATATACATAACTTAAAAAATATAGATGTAGATTTTCCAGCTCAATCTTTTATATGCGTTACCGGTGTATCCGGCAGCGGAAAATCATCGCTTGTTTTTGATTGCTTGTATAATTTTGTGAAGCATAATGTAAATAAAGAAGAGGGTAAGATTGACTGCTGTGATTCAGTGAGCAACATAGATAAAATAGATAAGGTCATAAAAATCGATCAGTCCCCTATCGGAAGAACACCAAGAAGTAATCCTGCAACATATACCTCTGTTTTTACGGACATAAGGGAACTGTTTGCTAAGACGCCGGATGCTCAGGCGCAGGGTTTTAAGCCATCCAGATTTAGTTTTAATGTTAAGGGCGGCAGGTGTGAAAAATGTAGGGGCGAAGGAGTTATTAGGATCGAAATGCAATTTTTGCCAGATGTCTATGTTAAATGTGATGCATGCGGCGCGCGAAGATACAATGAAACTACATTGGATATAAAATATAAAGGTAAGAGTATATTTGATGTGCTGGAAATGACTGTTAATCAAGCCTATGAGTTTTTTTTAAACATACCGAAGATTAAAGAAAAACTGTCTGTTATTAAGGATGTTGGGTTAGGATATTTGAAGTTGGGCCAGAATGCCACGACGTTATCAGGTGGAGAGGCACAAAGAATAAAGATAGCAAGAGAGCTGATGCGTAAAACGCAGGGCAATGCGCTGTATTTGTTGGATGAGCCCTCTATAGGATTGCATGCATATGATGTTAAAAAATTGATAGATGTTTTGAATAGATTGGTAGATGCGGGAAACACTGTTATTGTCATAGAGCATAATTTGGACATAATAAAATCTTCTGATTATATTATAGATTTGGGACCGGAAAGCGGAAACAGAGGCGGTGAAGTTGTCGGCACCGGTAATCCTAAAGATTTCATAAAACAGTACGATTCATATACTGCACGATATTTAAGGAGAAAACTGCTAAATGAATAGAATAAAAGTTGTCGGTGTTATAGGATCGGAAGATTCAACGAAAACTGGCGATAAGATAGCCGAAGAATTAGGAAAGATATTGGCTCAACGTGGCTTTGCTTTAGTTTGTGGGGGTAGAGGAGGTATTATGCAGGCAGCGAGCAAAGGTGTTGTGGAAGCTGGCGGATTAAGCATAGGTATATTGCCTGAGAACTACAAAGATGCCGCCAATCCATATATAAAGCTTGCCATTCCATCGGGGATAGGCTTTGCACGTAACCATATTATTGTTCACACAGCAGATGTGCTTGTGGCAATTGAAGGACATTACGGAACATTGAGCGAAATAGCATCAGCTCTTAATTTGGGGAAGATTGTAATAGGTTTGTACTGTAATTGGCATATAGAGGGTATGATATATGCCAAAACGCCTTTGGAAGCTGCAGATATGGCAGAAAAGATGATTAAATGAGTTATAAATGTTGAGTTATGAATGATAATAGCAAATGTTAAATCCTTTGTCATTCCCGCGAACGCGGGAATCCAGAATCCAGATTACGCATCAAGCAATGCCATCTCGCCACCGCATTTGTCATTCCCGTGAAAACTTAGAATCCAGACTTAATCATAAGTAAAGAAACTATCATTATCGTACCAACTCTTTAAATAAATCATCCCAATTAGTACTATTCTTTTTTCAAATGGCACAAAATACTCACCCTTTACTTTTTGAGTGAG
>CAJXLZ010000173.1 GCA_913056505.1 uncultured Desulfurellaceae bacterium | reverse complement strand
TTAATTTATTGGCCTTGCGATTATCAAGTCTTTTCTTAAAACCACCTTGATGTGATCGACCTATAAAATTTAAAAAAAACAAAATTAAGTTAATATAAATAAATGTAATTTAATCAGACAAAATAAATAAATAATACCTAATTGACGACCAAGTTTTCTTGCTTGTTCAATAATTTTTTCATCACCATTTTTAAGATAACTTAAAATGGCAAATAAATTTTTACTATCTCTGTGCACTATACATTCATCTACATCCTTTTTATATACAGCATCCTTATTGTATGAATATAAAAGCAGTTTATCTAAAAATAGATTTAATGCGGTAATAGATGATTTATTAAATAGCGATGCTATGTATAATACTACGCCGTTATCAAAATGTTTCCCGCCTTTTTTCAGTTTACCACTTATAAATGAGGCAATATCCTGTTTTGTAGGCTTAGGCTCATCCAATTCAACAACACTATTATTTTTTATCTTTTTACAATCCATCACATCCACTACTGCAACACTATTTTTTGACATTTTTATATTAATCTCTTTGATTGGAAAATGCAGCCGTGCATATATTAATCTTTTCTTTAAATTATCAAACAGCGGCGTTTCATTTATGTGTTGGTTTAAAATGTGTAGATCATCTTCTGTATATAACTCTATCTTGTCTATGGAAGTTGAATCCGAAAAAACCTTTTTAATCCTATTTAAGTAAAGATTCTTTAAATAATAATCATCAGAGCAAAAAATGTATAAATTTTTGACCCTTCCGGCATCAAGCTCCTTTTTTAGCTCTTCGCGATTCATAGCTTTTTTCCACAAAAGTCTTGATTACAGGACTGGGTTTGAGCGGGTGTGATTGAAATTCCGGGTGAAACTGAACGCCCATAAAAAATATGTGTTTCTTAAGTTCAACTATTTCCACTAATTCATTATCAGGACTTACGCCACTTATAAAGAGCCCGTTTTTCAAAAAAGCTTCTCTATATCTATTATTAAATTCAAATCTATGTCTGTGTCTTTCATAAATAAGCGCTTTTTTATACACATCAAAAGCAATGGAGGGACGCTCTATTTTACACGGATAGCTCCCTAATCTCATAGTTCCACCTTTATCGCTTGATTCATCACGCACTACTATTTTGCCGGACTTCTCCCATCTTTTGGCAAGGTGTATGATGGGATTTTTGGTATCGGGGCAAAATTCCTCTGAATTAGCATCTTTGATACCCATAACGTTTCGGGCAAATTCCACAGCAGCCATCTGCATACCTAAGCATATACCTAAAAATGGCACATCGTTTTCCCTTGCATATTTAATAGCGTTAATTTTTCCATCAATTCCCCTTGATCCAAATCCGCCGGGAACCAATATACCATCTACATCTTTGAGTAGATCCAATGCAGTCTTATTATCCAAATCTTCCGATTCTATCCATTTTAGGTTTACCCTTATATTAAGTGATGCGCCAGCGTGTATAAATGCTTCTATAAGACTTTTATAAGATTCTTTTAATCCTATATATTTACCCACAAATCCTATTGTAACGACACTTTTGGGTTTTTTTATGCTGTTAACCATAGATTCCCACTGTGATAAGTCAATCTCTTTCTTGGGTTTTATATTTAATTTTTCCAGTACGATTGAATCAAGCAGCTCATTTTTGAATCTTATGGGAACTTCATAAACTGTGTCAACATCCAGTGCTGTTATAACAGCGCGTTTTTCAACATTGCAGAATAAGGATATCTTTTCCTTTATATCGTTATTCAATTTCTTTTGTGTTCTACATACAATAATGTCAGGTGAAATACCTATTGACCTAAGCTCCTTAACGCTATGCTGTGTGGGCTTTGTTTTTAGCTCACCTGCAACTTTTATATATGGCACAAGCGTTAAGTGTATATAAAGGCAATTTTCTCTTCCGACATCATAGGGCATCTGCCTAATTGCTTCCAAAAAAGGCAAGCTTTCTATATCACCTATTGTACCGCCTATCTCAACAATCAGTACATCTTTGCCTTTACCGGATTCTTTTATTCTATCTTTTATTTCATTTGTTATGTGAGGTATCACCTGAACAGTTTTACCCAGATAATCCCCTCTTCTTTCCCTGTTAATAACTGTGAAATAGACCTGCCCCGTAGTAAAATTGTTCTTTCTTGATAGGGTAAGATTTGTGAATCTTTCGTAGTGTCCAAGATCCAAATCAGTTTCAGCCCCATCTTTTAAAACATATACCTCACCATGTTGATAAGGGTTCATTGTGCCGGGATCTACGTTGATATAGGGATCTATCTTTGTTATGGAAACATCTAATCCATGGGATATTAGCAGATAACCCAACGATGCACTTGTTATACCCTTACCCAACGATGATAC
>CAJXLZ010000172.1 GCA_913056505.1 uncultured Desulfurellaceae bacterium | reverse complement strand
TGCTATATACAATGGGGTCATATATACAATGGGGTCATATCTTAACATTTGACATTTCTTTTATTCCCTTTTCAATATTTCCGTTACTTCTCTTGCCGATATAGTCTAAAAAGCTGAAGATGTTATCTACATATCTCTGTTCATAAAAATATCAAGTAAAAAGCTGATTATGCTCATAATCAATGCTGCAACAAAAGCAGACCAAAAACCTGTTATATCAAAACCTCTCACAATCTCGGCTGCTATAATTATCATAATTGTGTTTATAACAAGGGTAAAAGTCCCTAAAGTGAGAATGTTTAGAGGCAGAGTAAGCAACAAAAATATAGGCTTAATGGTAGCATTCAAAAAACCTATTAAAAGGCTTGCTATAATTAGTGAGAATACGCCGTTTACCATAACGCCCTTTACGATCAACACTGCAACACCCAGTGCTATTGTATTTATCGCCCATCTAACTAAAAAATTCATAACCCTCTCAAAATACTTGAAATAATAATCAATTTTGTTTAGAATCCAAACCGTTGCCAGCGTAGCTCAGAGGTAGAGCAGCTGATTCGTAATCAGCAGGTCGTAGGTTCAACTCCTATCGCTGGCTCCATCTTTAAAAATTAGTCCGCCTATATTTCTTCCGCAAATCTTATCCCTTCTGTATGAGAAAAATTCATTGCTTTCATATGTGCAGATATTCATATCAACAACACTGTTGTCGAAAACACCCTCTTCTATAAGCTGTGTTTTGTTGATTAAGCTTAAATCAAGATATATCTTTCCGTTATCAATACGGATAAATTCACTTTCGAACTGCGATGCCACATCATCTTGTATTTCATAACATCTATTGCATATATGAGGACCAAATGTAGCTATAACATTTTTAGGTTCACTACCCTTTTCCTTTAAAAATTTAACTGCCTTTTTTGCAATCTTTAATTTGCTTCCGCGCCATCCTGCATGCAGACAAAGACCAATTCTATTTTTAGTGTCAAACAGTACGATAGGCATACAATCTGCAAATTTTATTCCGTAGAATATGTTCGCTTTATCAGCATATATACCATCTGCATTTGTTACTTTGCTTGTATCATCACAAAAAACTATTTTATTGGAATGCACCTGATTAATCAGGCACACCTCTTTAGCATCCGATATTTCTTTAAGTATGCCGATATTGGCATTAACACTATTTTCATTATCACCGACGTTGAAACTAACATTTAAAGAATCGTATGGTGGTTTGCTCACACCGCCCAATCTGTTGAAGAACAGACACCTTGCCCCAAATTTTAAATAACGTCTATCCTCTATATATCCCATTATTTTAAAATTTTATCACCGAAATAGGGCACAAGTTTTTCAGGTATAACAACGCTTCCATCGGCTTGCTGGTAATTTTCCAATATTGCAACAACGCACCTGCCTACAGCCAGCCCCGAACCGTTCAATGTGTGGGGGTAATACAATTTCTTATTTTTACCCCTGACCCTTATATTTGCCCTACGCGCCTGAAAATCCAACGTGTTGGAGCAGGAGGATATTTCCCTGTATCTATTTTGAGAAGGGATCCATACCTCAATATCATATGTCTTTGCCGCGGAAAAACCGATATCCCCGCTTGATAGAGTGACAACCCTATATGGTAAACCGAGTAGCTTAAGAACACTCTCAGCATCGGATGTCAACTGTTCCAAAACCTCATACGACACATCGGGTTTCACAAATTGCACAAGTTCAACCTTATTAAATTGATGCTGCCTTATAATGCCCTTGACATCTTTGCCGTAACTCCCCGCTTCTTTTCTGAAGCATGCGGTATATGCGACATATTTGATAGGCAATCTATCTTCATCCAAAATTTCTTCCCTGTGCAAATTAACAAGTGGAACTTCTGCTGTAGGAATAAGGTATTGCCCATCTGTTGTTGCATAAGCCTCATCCTTAAATTTCGGCAGTTGTCCCGTTCCCACCATAACCTCTTCATTAACGATATAGGGCGGTATAATCTCTTCGTAGCCATGCTCTTTTGTATGTAGATCCAGCATAAAATTAATCAAGGCGCGTTCAAGACGAGCACCTTGAGCTTTGTAGACCACAAAACGCGATCCAGACAATTTTGTTCCCCTATCAAAATCCAATATATCAAGATCAACCGCTATCTCATAATGCTCTTTAGGCTTAAAATCAAAATTCCTGAGACTGCCCCACTTCCTCACTTCAATATTATCATCCTCATTTTTCCCAATAGGCACCGAATCATCTATTATATTAGGAATCAAAAGCCACTCTGATTGAAATTCCCTATTCAAATTATTATAGCTCTCTTCCGCATCCTGGATTTTTTCTTTTAAGCGGTTCACATCATCTATCAAATCGTCGGC
>CAJXLZ010000171.1 GCA_913056505.1 uncultured Desulfurellaceae bacterium | reverse complement strand
TTTAGGACATCCGCCATTTGGACATGCAGGAGAAGCCGTATTAAACGATAAATTAACGCACGGATTTAAACACTGGGTTCAAAGTCTGAGGGTTGTTGATGTTTTGGAAAAAGATGGCAGGGGATTAAATTTAACCGATCAGGTTAGAGATGGTATAGTAAAGCACTCAAAGGGTAGGGGTGATATTATACCCAAAGATACATCTAAATTGGCAAAGACATTAGAAGGGCAAATTGTTAGAATTGCGGATATTATTGCTTATGTTAACCACGATATAGATGATGCTATACGCGCAGGCATTATAAAAGAGAGTGATATCTATAGTGAAATATTGGATGTATTGGGATACACCCATTCCGCAAGAATTTCTACTATGGTGAGAAGTGTTATAAATGCTACCCTTGCTGAAAATTATAGATTTATATCTATGGAAAAAGATAAGTTGTCGGCTCTCAATGAGTTGCGTGATTTTCTATTTGATAGGGTTTATCTGTGTAGCAGGGTGGTGGAAGAGGTCGAAAAGTCAAAGAAGGTAGTGGGTGAACTATTTGACTATTTTATGGAACATACAGATAAAATATTCAAACACTATTCGGACATTGATGAGATTGTTGTAGCGGACTATATATCGGGTATGACAGATAGGTTTGCTTTAAATTTGTATAACAAGATATTTTTGCCTAAGCCTTGGGAGGTTATTTAATGATAGCTCAGCAAATATTGGATAGATTAAATATGTTTGATAAATCTGAAGTATATGTTGAAGATGTTGAAAACAGAGAATTTGAACTTAAAAATTCAAACAATTTTTCCAAAGGTTCTTCTAGCGAAAAAGGTTGTGGTATTAAATTGATTAAAAACTCTAAATCTGCTTTCGCATATCTATCGCTGAACAATAAATATGAAAATAATATAGATAGTGTTATAGATGATGCTTTAAATGCCATTGAACTATCCAAAGATATAGATGTAGATATCATACCGTCTATTTCCTACAAATACAGCAATAAAGGTGATTTAGATCTCAATGAAGATATGATTAAAGATAAAATATATAATATGGATAAAATCGCAAGAAATGCTGATAAACGTATTGTTGATATTAAAGGTGTATCTATGAATGCATCCATAAAGAAGTTTCAGGTGGTAAATTCTTTTGGATTATCTGTAGAACAATATAAGATAAATGAATCTTTCGGTATTAGCGTGCTGGCTGAGGATAAGAGTGCAGATATGGGATGGTATGCTGCGGATTCATCGGATTTTAGCAGAATAGATTTTGAAAACGTAGTACATGAGGCTGTAAAAAGAGCTATAGATAAACTTTATCCTGTGCCTATAGAAACAGGAAGATATGAGGTTGTGCTATCTAAAGATGTGGCTATGGAGCTACTTTCTCACTATTTTGATATCTTTAATGCATACTCATTTATAGATCACACAACTAAGTTATCCAATAAGATAGGAGAAAAGATATTTTCCGAATGTGTTAATATAGTGGATTCTCCGATAGTTGAACATAGGCCTAACTCTGTTATTTATGATGATGAGGGTGTTAAAAGAGATGAAAAAAAATATGTAGTGAAGAATGGAATATTTAACGGATTTCTTCATAATACATATACCTCTAATAAATTATCGGTAAAAAACACGGGTAATACCAAGAGGACCTCATACGGCGTATTGCCAAAGGTTGGGCCAACCAATTTTTATATTGAACCGTCCAATTTAGCATTAGAGCAGATCTTTAATAGCATTTCTAAAGGTGTGTATATAACAGATATTATGGGGTTGCATATGGCAAATACGATAAGCGGAGATTTTTCTTTGGGAATCAATGGATTCTTAATAAAGAATGGAAACATAGGGGGTTATTTCAAAGCAGGTAGTTTTGCAGGTAATTTTTTTGATATAATGGGCAGGGTTTATAATGTTTCAAACAGTTATGTCACAAGGGGTTCATTTGGCTCTTGTGATTTACATATAGGAGAGTCTACTATAGGGAGCTCGAATTGAAAATTGTAATACTTGATTTTGGTTCACAATATACACAGCTTATAGCTCGCAGAATTCGAGAAGCAAATGTGTATTGCGAAATTCATCCGTATAATTACAGTATAGAAAACATCAAGGAATTTAAACCGAATGGGATTATTATTTCCGGCGGTCCGATGAGTGTTTATGATGATAATTCACCTGAAATTAATCCGGAAATATTTAAGATAGACATTCCAATTCTCGGCATCTGCTACGGTTTGCAGCTTATTGCAAGGTATTTCGGAGGAAGAGTTGAGCCCGCAAAATCAAGGGAATACGGAAAAGCAGAACTTCAATTGCTCGGTTATTCTAAAATATTTGACAGTGTAAGAAACAATACAATTGTCTGGATGAGCCACGGCGACTATATTACAAAATTGCCGGAAGGATTTTCGATAAATGCAAAAACCGAAAACTCTCCAATTTGTT
>CAJXLZ010000170.1 GCA_913056505.1 uncultured Desulfurellaceae bacterium | reverse complement strand
TGCAATTTTTTCTTCATTCATATTTTTACTCCTACAAATTCTGCTACTATTTCACACGCAGATTTAAAATCTTCCTTTTGAGTATAGATTATAAAATCTATTACGTCTCCCGTAAACTCTCCACCAAAGTCTTTTATCAATCCATCATCCGCGATACTTGCGCTTGGTGTTTTCTCGTCCTCTCTGATTTTAAATTTAAAATTCCGATTAACCACGTACCCGTATGATGTTATTATGTCCGCCACGATTTCTCTATCAAGACGGCTTTTTATACTCTCTACGTCTATTAGCTCTCGATTTGAATAACTTTGCGTATTTGACCTGTTTACGTTGCGTTGAGGCGTATATTTTTTTTCTACCTTTGTCTCAATATTATTATCAAACGGTTTTAAATCAAAAGGTATGCCGTCATTAAATATCCATTCGCAACTAGCATTTCCTAAAAACGCTCCTGTTTTATTGTTTACTTGAACGTCTATAAAATTATACTGCTTTTCTAATTGTCTCATTGCGTTGAAATATCTATCTCCCATTGGAATATTAACTGCTCTCAATATCACTCTAAACCTATCGCACACAACACCTTTTTTCTCTTTTTGATGACTCTTTGTTGTGTATAAAAAATATTTGTATGGTTTGAAAATACTTTTTGCCTCCTCTATTGATAAGCTATCATCAATATCTAGTATTAGCAAATTCTGTTTTGGGTTTTTCCATTTTTCCTTATTCTTCATCCCGCCCTTATATTCAAACGGACTGATTTGCCTATAATCGCTAACAAAAATATTTGGTAACTTATTGAACTCGATGTTGATATTCTTATATAATGGCTGCGCCGTAATCCACATATTATCTTTTAACTTACTGTTGTTCCATCTATCTAAATCTATTTTGCTCGTCTTTGCATTGACTCCCATATTTTCCATAGGTACTTCTAAGTAGCTAATGTTTACCATTTTTTCTCCTTTATATTTTTGGCATACTTGCATAAGTATTTACCTCTTCGTATGTGTATTCAATCGCGGCAGGGTTTCTCGGAAATAGTCGTATTAGCCTTTTGCTCTCGTCCTCAAATAATTTTCCCGTGTTTGTATTAAACGCCCTATAATTATCTTTTTGAACCGATAAATGAACTAAACCTTTAAAGTCTTCATCTACCTCCACCGTACCGTCATTGTTCTTTTTCATTCTTTGTGATAAAGAGTAGGCTAAACGACTATCATCTTCGATACAACTTGCACCCCTCGCGCCAGACGTTCCTTTCGCTGAATGATGTAAAACTAATATAACCGCGCCTGTATCTATCCCGATTTTAGAAAATGCCGACATCACCTCTTTCATTTCTGAATTGCTATTTTCCTCTTGTTGATGAAAATATTTTAGCGGGTCAAAAACTACAAAGCCTATCTGCCTAGATATAATTATTTGAATTAATTGATTTACGACTGCTGATAGTTTCGCTATCCCTTGAGACCTATCAATAAGCTGTAATGGTTCTAGCGTTTCCACCGTCATAAATAAGCACCTCTCTAAAAGCTCGTCATATTCAAGCGAAGTCATTTTATACTTGTTTTTACATACCGTCCACATCCTGTTATTGATTTCTATCTTCCCATCTTCGGTAAAAATCCCGAGTCCGTTTTTCTCTGGGTTTGCTATTAAGTAATCTATCATTGAGGTTAAAGCTAACATACTTTTACCTACCCCGCCTCTACCAGATAATATATTGTAGCCTCCTCCCTGTATCATTGGTAAAAAATCTTTTCCTGTGATTTTAATATCCATAGGCTTTATAGCCTTTAGTGTTTTAAAAGTTAAAACGTTCAAACTCATTCCCAAAAACCTCCATCTTCATCTACCTCCACTTTCCTGCCATTTATGATTTCAACCTTTGGCTGGCTAACAACTTCTTGGATTTCCTCTATCTCTCCATTTAACGTTGTTGAGAAATGACGCTGGGCAAATGTCTTTTTGCTTTCTGCTATCAGAACCTTGATTATCTCGCCTTGTGTATATCCCTGCTTTATTCTTCTATCGTAAGCCTTATAACCTTTCCACTTATCCCCTACTCTCAATATAGCCCATACTGCCTCGAAGTCGCTTGGATATTTGAAGCCTTTTGGTTTGGTAGTAGGAAGTTTATTTCCTACAATATCTTTATTAATTGTTTTCGAGTCAATTGTAAAATTATCATTAATAGCAAATTTTTCAAGCATTATTGAGGCTAATATAATATTTTCATCTAGAGACTGAGGCGTTTGAAAATTTTGCATTATATTATTTAAATATGGTGATATGTCCATGTTGTGAACTAACTGTGTAACTTTATGGAATTTCTTTTTAGTGAATGCTATAGTTAAAAATACTACTGAAATTCGAATATCTGCAGCTTTTTCTTGATCAATCTTATAGTACCAAATAAGATAATTTGTTAAATATAATATATTTGATATCATATCCTCAGCATCTTCGTATTTGA
>CAJXLZ010000169.1 GCA_913056505.1 uncultured Desulfurellaceae bacterium | reverse complement strand
TCCGGCTACACAAAACCAAATGCCGATGCGAAAATAGGACTCGAACATATAGATAATGTAATTTTTGAGAAATTGGAAAATAGAGCAAAACAGATTAATAAAAATATCAATATAGAAAGAGTAGTTTTAGAAGGAAAAACTGCAGAGCAGATATTAAAATATGTAAAGCAGCATAATGATATATACGCTATAATAATACCGCAGGATGAGAGAGGTCCCATAGAAAAGTCATTGTTAGGTGGAGAAATAGAGCCTTTCTTTGAAGAAATCAAGAAATCTACAAAACTTATTGTGGTAAAGTAACTTTATATTGACATTTTACGATAAATTATGATAGATTGGCGCAGAATTTTTGCTGAAATTTTAATTTTGGAGGTTAACTGAATGATTAGTGTAAATTTAAACTCTTCTATTTTTGTGCAAATGATAGGATTTATAGTCCTGTTGTTTTTATTAGATATTATTCTTTATAAGCCCATTCTGCATAATATAGCAAAAAGAAAGAAGATGATAAATGATCTACTCAAAGATAGTAAAAGTATTTACAAATTGATTGAAGATAAAGAAACAGAATATGCTTCTAAGCTTGCGGAAGCGGAAGCAAATGCAAAAACGAGTTATAATAAAACAGTAAAAGATGCGCTTAATCAGAAAAATTCCTTATTAAAAAAAGAGACAGAAAATGCAAGAGAACTTATGGAGAAAAAAAGAAAGGATATTGGCAAGCTAATAGAAAAAGAGTTAAAAAATACAGGAGATATAGGTGATGAAATTTCTAATCTCATATATCGCAGACTGGTTGGGTAGTGTTATGAAAAAGTATGTATTGGCACTATTTACTATTTTATTACTGCCGGCTGTATCGTTTGCCGCAGAAGGTGAAGTTGAAGCACATATGTTGTGGAGAGTTATAGATTTTATTATATTTGCCGGTATACTCTACTATTTTTTGAAAAAACCTATTGTAAGTTTTTTTAAAAATCGGCAAGAAAATATAATAAAAAACAGGCAGGAAGCTGAAAAATCTAAAAGAGAAGCTGAAAGATTACTTGCTGAGGCTGAAAGTCGCCTTTCTAAATTGGATGAAGAAATTGAATCTATAATTAAGGCATTTTCTTCTATGTCAGAGAAAGAGAAAAAAAATATTTTGGAGGATGCACAAGTTGCTATAGAGAGAATTAGAGCTAGGGTAAAAGAAGAAGAGATAATGTTATTGAATAAAGTCAAAGCACAGCTACTTAGCGCAATTACTAAGGAAGCGCTGTCATCGTTGAGTGAAAAATTTAGCGAATTGGATACTAAAAATCATCAAAAAATACATAAAAAATATATTAGTTTTATAGGGGGCAGCGCATTATGATCGATAGAAAAATTGATTTAAGATATGCGCGTGCTTTATACGGTTTATGCGTAGATAAAGAATTACAGCTTGACTACATAGTGAAAGATTTTAGGGAAATTGTAACAACGCTTAATGCAAATCCTAAGCTTTTTAATATACTTAAAATAACAGCCATACAACCTTCAAAAAAGTTTAATATAATCAATGACCTGTTTCAGAATAGAGTAAATGAAGAATTGCTGAGTTTTATAAGCTATGTAATCTCAAAGGGCAGGGTTGATATTATAGAAGGTGTGTGTGAAATATTCGAGGAATTGGTTAATAAATTCAAAAACAGGATATATGCAGTTGCAACAAGTGCCGTAGAGTTGGATGAATATGAAAAACAACTGCTGAAAAAAGCATTTGAACATAAACTGAATAAAACAATGAATTTTTCTTTTATGGTTGATAGTAGTTTAATTGCAGGTATTGTGGTTCAAATAGGCGATATTGTGTATGATGGAAGCCTAAAGTCCTATATAGAAAATATTAAGCACAGACTATTAAGGTTAGCTGTTTAAAATAAGGAGGTTATGGATGCAAATTAGGGCTAGTGAAATTAGTGAAATTATAAAAAAAGAAATAGAAAATGAATTTCCGGACAGCCATGTTGTCTTTAGAAATTTTTGAGATTGCAAAACAACACACAATTCTTAGCCTTATGGACAGTAAAATTATCCAAGCTGGATTCAAGTTACTAATGCAACTTTTTGATTATTCAAATTTAGATAAAAGAATTCATTAGGGGTTAAAAAGTTTAATTTTTTTCTTGGCCGATTGTTTAGAATGTTTTGTATACACATAATATCCTGATTATTAATATTTTCAAAAGAAGATCCTTTAGGTACATACTGACGGATAAGTCCGTTAGTATTTTCATTAGCACCTCTTTCCCAAGAATGATAAGGACGAGCGAAATAAAAATCTAATTCGAGTTCTTTGCTAATGGTATGATGGTCTGCAAATTCTTTTCCGTTATCTCCAGTAATAGTATGTATTAAGTTTTTCATTGGCATTAATAATTCAATGGTTTTTTGAGCAAGTTCCGGTGCATTTTTGCCATTGAGTTTGGCTATCCAAACCTTTGAGCTAACACGGTCGTTAATG
>CAJXLZ010000168.1 GCA_913056505.1 uncultured Desulfurellaceae bacterium | reverse complement strand
GACCTTAATTGGCATTTGTCATTTGTAGAATACAAAGAATCGGAAAGAACAAAGCATGTTCATAGGTTACATCCTTACAAAGGTAAATTTATCCCTCAGTTGGTGGAATATTTCCTTGACTCTCATATTGATGAATTTAAAAAAGAGGTTTATTTTCACAAGGGAGATGTAGTTCTTGACCCTTTTTGTGGAAGCGGGACAACATTAGTTCAAGCAAACGAGTTGGGAATGCATGCCATTGGCATAGATGTTTCTTTCTTTAATGCAATGATTAGTAATATTAAAGTAGAAAAACATAATATTTTATTACTTGAGGAAACAATCAACCAGTTAACATCAAAATTAAATGATTTTCAAAAAAACAGAAACAACATCACATTTGAAAACAACTTACATTCAGAATTAGCAAAATTTAATCGCAAGTATTTTCCATCACCAGAATACAAAAGAAAAGTGAGAAATGGGGAAATTAACGAAAAAGAGTATGGAAAAGGAAAGGAAAGAGAATTTCTAAATATTTATTATTCCTTAATAGAAAAATACCAAATTAAAATTAGGCAGGATAAAGATAATACATTCTTAGACAAATGGTTACTATTTCCTGTTAGGGAAGAAGTAAATTTCCTACTTGGTGAGCTAAAAAAAATAGATGATGACAATATAAAAACAGTGATTTCAATTATATTAAGTAGAACCGTTCGCTCTTGCAGAGCAACCACGCATGCCGACCTGGCAACCTTGAAACAGCCCGTTACAACAACATATTACTGCAAAAAACATGGTAAGATATGTAAGCCCATTTTTTCTATCAAAGGATGGTGGCAAAGGTATACACAAGACACTTTAGATCGCCTTAAAGAATTTGATAAGTTAAGAACAAATACTTTTCAAATTTGTTTGGCAGGTGATAGTAGAACAATAGATATTTATGAAGAAATTAAAAATAGAAAACCAGAACTTGCATCATTATTAACAAAACAGAAAATAAGAGGAATTTTTTCAAGTCCTCCTTATGTTGGTCTTATTGACTATCATGAGCAACATATATATGCTTATGAATTATTTGGTCTTAAGCAAAGAAGTGAGATGGAGATAGGCTCGTTATATAAAGGTTATGGGAAAGAAGCACGTGATTCTTATATTAAAGGAATAGCTGATGTTTTAATAAATTGCAAAAAATATCTTCAAAAAGATTATGATATATTTTTAGTAGCCAATGATAAATTTAATCTTTATCCTGAAATTGCTCAGTTAGCTGAGATGAAAATTGTTAATCAGTTTAAGCGTCCCGTATTAAATAGAGTGGAAAAAAATAGGTCTAATGCGTATGAGGAAACAATATTTCATTTAAAAGAGAAATAAAATGTCACTTACCAAAGAACAAACAAAATTAATTGAAAATACTATTAAAGATAGTTTGCGTAAAAAGTTTAGAGATTATAAGCCGGAAACTAAACATATGCCTTTTCATTATCGTTTACTTGGGCGCGATAGAATGGCTTTATTTTCCTTTATCCATTCTCTAAATACTACTTTTGGTACTTCAATTTTTGAACCTGTTGCAGAAATTTTGGCAAGTTTGAACTTTGAATTTGTACAAAAACAGTATAAAGTAGGAAATGAGATCAGTGAATCAGCCCAACAAGAAATTAATCGTATTATTAATGAACTTACAACAGGAAGAGATCCAGATAAGGCAGAAGAGATTGAAAGAATAAGAAAAGTTTGCACTAAAGGCACAATGAATAAAATAAAAACTGTAAAGGTGGACTTGTTTGTTCAAAGCTCAGATGGAACAGTGCATTTATTTGACTTAAAAACAGCAAAACCAAATATTAGCAATTTTAAAGATTTCAAAAGAACATTATTAGAATGGGTAGCAATTTTTTTAGCAAAAAATCCAGATGCACAAATTAATTCTTATATTTCAATTCCTTATAACCCTTATGAACCAAAGCCATATGAAAGATGGACGCTCAAGGGAATGCTGGATTTAGACAGAGAATTAAAAGTTGCAAATGAATTCTGGGATTTTCTTGGTGGTGATGGGGCATATTCAGAACTTTTAGATTGTTTTGAAAGGGTAGGTATTGAGTTGAGACCCGAAATTGATGAATATTTCTCAAAATTCAAATAATGAAATAATAGAATAAAGGGTGAAAACGCCCGCAACAGCATATATGCCATGGGCTTACATCTTTACCCTTTGGACATTGCTTTTCGGTCGCAACGTTGTATATGCTGGAAGCGTTAGCGGTAAGATTTTGGTGAGGCTCTACATTATAGAGTGTTTTGAAGTTCCTGGTAAAAAAGTGCATGTTGGCGAGATACTTCAGAGGCAGAAGGATATTTATACTGTGCTTGATATGGAAGTGCTTTCATCGTTAGGTGTTTCGGGAGGATAGGATGATATTGAAGCACACCTATATATAATATATTATAAAGTGTTAGTCAAGTGAAAGTATAAAATATTGATAAATAGTTATATAAATGATTTATAAGTA
>CAJXLZ010000167.1 GCA_913056505.1 uncultured Desulfurellaceae bacterium | reverse complement strand
TAAAGTTTAATATATTTTTTAGAGGAAGAGAAATAGGGAAAGTGGATATGCTCAACGCTCTTATAGATAGACTAAAAACCGATCTTGAAGAATACGGTCATATGGAAGGTAAAATAGAACGCCAGGACAGAAGGATGAATTTTTTCTTTGAACCTAATAAATAAAAGTGGAGGATATAATGAAATTAAAAACCAAAAGAAGTGCAGCAAAACGATTTAAAAGAACAGCAAACGGTTATATTAAGGCTTTTAAAGGTGGCAAAAGTCATTTGCTGTCATCAAAAAATAGAAAAAGGAAGAGAGCGCTTAAAAGCGCTATTATTTTAAAGAGTGGTAAATTATACAATAATATAGGTAAGTTATTGCCATATAATTAGGAGGGAAACTTTGAGAGTTAAAACAGGTATAATCAGAAGAAGAAGACATAAAAGAATATTGAAATTGGCTAAAGGCTATTATCAGAGAAGACATTCAACTTACAAAAATGCAGAAGAGACGCTAAGAAGATCTTTGGAAAACGCTTATAGAGACAGAAAAGCAAGAAAGAGAAATTTTAGGCAGTTGTGGATTACAAGATTAAACGCTGCTTTAAGGGAAGAGGGTCTGAACTACAGCAAATTTATACATACCCTTAAGGTTAAGAATATAGATTTAAATAGAAAAGTGTTAAGTGAGCTTGCTATAAGAGAGCCAGAGCAGTTTAGAGCTCTGTTGGATAGCGTAAGGTAAGACTGCTTTTTATCTTGCAAGCGAAAAAATGCTTTGATCGTTAAAAAGTGTTTTTTCGCTTTTTTAGTTTGGAGGCATAAGGTGGAATCAATAAAAAAAGAATTTGAATCGCTTATAAATAATGTGGAGGATTATGAGCAGCTCAAGCAACTGAAAGCCAAATTTTTAGGCAGAAATGGATCCGTTACAAATCTTTTTAAGAAGATGTCAGCATTAAATAATCAGGAAAAGAAAGAATACGGTAAAAAAATTAATGAGTTAAAAAATTATATAGAAGATGTGATAGATGAAAAATATTTGGATATAAAAGAAAAAATTCGCAATAAAGCCTTAGAGTCCGAAAGCGTTGATATAACCCTTCCGGGAAGACGGAAACAGTTTGGCGCAATCCATCCCATAACAAAAACAATAATGGAGATTGAAAATATATTCTCATCATTAGGGTTTGATGTTGAGTATGGGCCTGAAATAGAGCAAGATATGTATAATTTTGAGATGCTTAATATTCCCAAAGAGCACCCGGCTCGAGATATGCAAGACACCTTTTACATAGATGATAATACACTTTTGAGAACGCATACATCTCCAACTCAAGTTAGAGTTATGAAACATAAAAAACCTCCGGTTATGTTTATCTCTCCTGGAAAGGTCTATAGGAGGGATTCTGATATAACGCATTCTACTATGTTTCATCAAATAGAGGGTTTGCTTATTGATAAAAATATACATTTTTCAGATTTGAAGGGTGTGCTGTCAGAGTTTTTACAAATATTTTTCGGTGATGTTGCTGTGCGTTTCAGACCCAGTTATTTTCCTTTCACGGAACCCTCCGCTGAGGTGGACATAGAGTGTATTATGTGCAAAGGAAAGGGCTGCAGGGTTTGTTCGCATACCGGGTTTTTAGAAGTTTTGGGATGCGGTATGGTTCACCCTAATGTTATTAAAAATGTAGGATATGAAGATAAATGGAATGGTTTTGCTTTTGGATTGGGCGTTGAACGTTTTGCAATGTTAAAATATGGTATAGACAATATAAGAATGTTTTTTGAGAATGATATGAGATTTTTAGATGAATTTTCTTATGATGCGGGTAGGGTATTATGATAATTTCATATAATTGGCTTAAGGAATTTATAGATCTGGATTGTTCGCCCCAAGAATTTGCAGATAAAATTACAATGTCTGGCTTAGAGGTTGATGCTATTCGTAAACTTAATGCCTATGATGCTAAGGTTGGAGAGGTTAAGGAAGCAAAAAAAGCAGGGAAGTTGCTTTTCTTATCTGTTGATGTTGGTGATGAAATAATAAATGTAGCTACTGTTGATAAGAGCATTAAATCTAATGATAAGATAGCTGTTGTGAAGGCAGGTGATAAATTTAGGGATGTGAAGATAAAACCAAAAAATTTTGGCAATTTTGTAAGTAGCGGCGTTGGCTTAGCATATGAAGATTTTAATCTTGAATCTTCATCATCCGGTTTAATGAAACTTGATAATACTTATGAAAACGGCATACTATTAAATGATTTGCCTGAATTTAATGATAGTATAATAGAAATAGATTTGACGCCCAATATGGCAGATGCTCTTAGTGTGCTTGGTGTTGCACGTAATGCAAAAGCTATTTTTGGAAAGGAACTGCACTATCCTGAGAGCACAATTAATTATGTTGATAGAGATGTAAGGTTAATTATGGTAAATAGAACAACTCCTGGTACGGGTGAACAACGATGGTTTCATTTATCAATTTATCCTGAAGTTTTTGTATTTAACACTGAATTTGATTGTGGTGGAAATAATTGTCCAGATAGAAAT
>CAJXLZ010000166.1 GCA_913056505.1 uncultured Desulfurellaceae bacterium | reverse complement strand
AAAGCAAAGGATTTGGGTAAGCCTATAAGACACAAACCTTTTATGCTGTATCAGAGGCAAAGTGGCGATTTCATTTAATCACCTTTTGCATTATTATGAGATACTTGAAACCCCGTAAATAGAAATTATATCTTTTCGCTCTCTCGTGCCAAAAAGGAGTATTTGATGTTTGATTATGCCTTGAAACTGCAATTACATCAACTGGTTTGAAATATTTTTCTAAGATGCTATAAATTTTGAAACCTACAGGTATAAATCCAGATTTCTTCCTCCAATGGTCTCCAATGAGCCACGCCATAACCTTCTGGGGTTTTAATATCCTGTATATTTCTTTTGCCACTTTTTCTAATTCATCAAAAAACTCCTCCTTCTCACATGATATTTTTCCTATATCCATAGGATGATCCGAATATTTGATATTATTTGAATATGGGGAGTCAATAAATACGAAATCGACAGAATTATCTTTTAGAGGGATTTTTCTCGCATCGTTTTGAATAATATCGTCCCTGTATGGAGCAATATCATATCCTATCACCCGTCTGTTTAACTCCTTCGCAACATCTATGGTAGTTCCACTGCCACACATTGGGTCTACAACTAAATCTCCTTCCTTTGTGTATCTTTGTAATAAATTCCATATAACAAATGCAGGAGTAACGCCATTGAATTTATTATCTCCGTGAGGTCTATCTCCATAATTCTGAGTTGGAAAATCCCATAAAGTTGTTGTTTCCAATTTTGGTCGATTATTTTTCATTGTTTAACAACCTCTTTAAATCATCCATAAAGTGTTCAAACAATTTGACCTTCTCACTCTCCTCTATTTTTTCTTCCGTTAATACATAACTTCCATCCAAATCTACTTCCACAATAGCTCTTCCTTTCTTCGCTGGTTTCTTATAAGTAAGTGTTCCATCTTCATCTGGCGTAACAAAGTAGACCTTGATATGTTTCGTAGCTTCATCCTGCATCAATTTTAGCTTCCAATAGCCAGTTTGTGCAATTCGCTCCCTTAAAGTCACCTTACTTGAGATTATTGCAAGTACATTGTAAGTCCTGGGATGATAAATAATGATGTCTACATCCGGCAAATGTAAGCCAAACTCTCCATAGTCAATTGCTAAATTTCTTTTTACTCGGCTTAAATCCAGGGGTAAATTCTTTGTCCTCTCAAGTTTATTGCCATTAACAACCTTTAGCCCCAGCGCCTCGACTTCCTCGGTGATAATATACTGAACGAGTCTCTCCATATTTTTGCCCTTAAACGCCCTCCAGCTTTGCTCGTGGTCTTTACCAGGGGTTGGATGTTTTAGCCAGTCCTTTCTATGTATCTCCTTTGCTTCTCTCAACAATTCTGAGATGTGTTTGTATGTTTCTGCTCCTAATTGTTCTTTCTTTTTTAAATATAATTTTTTCAAATCTTCAAAGTCCATAATCCACATACCCCCTTGAATTATCCTGCCATATATTCAATTGCAGCTGTTTTAATGATTTTCACCCGGACTGCGCCTACATAATAAATTTTGTCTATTTCCTCATCAGAGGCATCTAAAATCTGTCCAATAGTATCAAATTTCTCTTTGACCCGCTTCTTTAATCGCTCACTTATAGGAAGATAATCTACCGGATGCCGACGCAGTTTCTCATACAACGATTCTTCTTCGGGGTACGGTTGACCACAGTATGGACACACTTTCCATTCTTTCTGCCTCTCCTTTCCACAATTAGGACAAGTTAGAATACTACCCTTAGCGAGTGTGCTAATCATTTCTGTTATTTTTTCTGTCCCTTTATAATAGATCTTTACACGTTGCCTGTTTAACCTATCTATTTCTCCTTTAAAGGTGCCTCCTGTTCGCTTATCTTCTTTTAAAACATTTTCCGACATACAAACAGAAGTATTTACTGCGTATACCTTTCCGTATTTGTTTTGCCCTATACTCTGTTGACCTCGTTCTGAGAGTATTCCTGAATAAATTAAGACTCCTATCATATCTTTTAAATCGTCAAAAAGTTCATTTTCAATTGCAAAATAAATTGATAACTCAGGTTTTTTCTTTTCCCTCCATTTATTATTCTGTGTCCTTAAATCAGGAATGACTACACTTGCAATAAAGTTATACCCAGTATCAACCTGAACTTTAAAGCGTTCTAATCGGTTTTCAAGACCTAAATAATATTTCCATAGGTTTTGCTCTACATAATTTTTAATTATTTTAGGCAAATCTCTCCTTGTTGGTACCTTTTGTCCTAACTCATCAATTAATGAAAATAGATGCCGAGGATTCCCAAAACAAGCAATAATAATTGCCTCTAATATATTTTGGTTTTTACATAGTGTTTTCCATAGTTCATCCCCACTTAGCCTCCTTTCTAAAATTTCTTTGAAAAAGTCAAAATATCTTTTCTTATCTTCAGGTTTCCTGTCTAAACGGATTACTCTGGCGTCATGACCATAATCAAAATCTTTACCGTAAGAGGATATTCCCGGATATACTGCAGCTTTACAAGCTATTTTGGGAGAACGTAATCCTTTCATAAAGGCAAAGAATTCCTCTTGTTGCTGTTCA
>CAJXLZ010000165.1 GCA_913056505.1 uncultured Desulfurellaceae bacterium | reverse complement strand
GCTACCATTATATTTAAAGATAAATTTAGAATAGATGTAGCAACGGCAAGACAAGAATATTATGAAATCCCGGGAAGTTTACCTATCGTTGAAAAAAGCTCTATAAAATTGGATCTGTACAGACGAGATTTCACCATTAACACATTGGCTGTAAAACTCAACGGTGATTTCGGACAGTTATTGGATTTTTTCGGCGGACTAAATGACATAAAGGACAAAAAGATAAGGGTGCTCCATAACTTGAGCTTTATAGAAGATCCAACAAGAATATTAAGAGCTATAAGGTTTAGCGCAAAATTCGGCTTTGACATAGGAAAACAGACAGAAAAATTGATAAAAACGACAATAAATTTAGGTATACTACACAATGTTGAAAAAAGCAGGATTTTCAAAGAGATGGTTCTCATTTTCAACTCTTCTAATGTTGAAGATGCATTTAATATGATGTCAAAATACCTTATCTTAAGAAATATTAACAGAAAATTGATTGTGGATGAGAGAGTGCTTTCTTTCATCAGGAAAGCTGAGGATATAATCACAGGATATTCCATATTTTTCAAAGATAAAAAGATAAAAAAAGAACTCGTTTATGTAATAATGATAGAGTATCTATTCAGAAAAAGTTTGAGTTTCTCCGAGACTATAGGCGCTGATGAAAAAACTATTAATTTGGCCAAAAACATCTCTTCTAAGATAAATTTAATAAAATCTACCGTAACCGACGATAGTGCTACAAATATAGACAT
Source organism: uncultured Desulfurellaceae bacterium (assembly GCA_913056505.1). Classification (GTDB taxonomy): domain Bacteria; phylum Campylobacterota_A; class Desulfurellia; order Desulfurellales; family Hippeaceae; genus CAJXLZ01. Next base: position 1,837 of record CAJXLZ010000165.1, on the reverse strand, counting down.
CTATTATACTTTGGAAAAAATACCCATAGAGGCACTTCTTACTGTTTTTGTCATATCGAATGAACATGAAAATATCAGCAGATATTTAAAACATCTAATGAATCAGCGGCATTTTATTTCAGGAAAAGATTTAATTAATTTAGGTTTTAAACCATCTCCCATATTCTCAAAAATTATGAGCGATGTATTTAATATGCAATTAATGGGAAAAATTAAAGATAAACTTGAAGCTATAAAATATGTTAAGGAAAAATATGTAGGTAATTATGAAATCAAATGAAGAAATGGTAGAATATCTCATCTCTATAGGTGCGTTAAAAACACAACGTATAATAGAGGCTTTTTTAAATATTAATAGATTAGATTTTGTTAAACCCGAATATGCAAAAGAGGCTTATGAGAACTATCCCTTGCCTATAGGATATGGCCAGACAATATCCCAACCCTATACAGTGGCTTTTATGCTTGAGCTTTTGCAACCCAAAAGCAGTGATGATATTTTAGATGTTGGTTGCGGTTCGGGCTGGACAACTGCGCTTTTAGCCTATATTGCAGACAAAGGCAGCGTTATGGGTGTTGAAATAGTAGAACAACTCGTTGAATTTGGAAAAAACAATTTAAAAAAGTACAATTTTAAAAATGCCAAAATAGTGCATGGAGATAAACTATTATCAAAAGATCAACATTTTGATAAGATTCTCGTTTCCGCAGCGGCTAAAGAGATGCCCAATGAACTTATTGACGCTATGAAAAAGAATGCAAGAATGATAGTACCCGTAAATTCATCAATATTTTTAGTAGAGAAGAAAGATAATGAACTGTTTTTTGATGAGCATTACGGATTTAGCTTTGTTCGACTTATGTGAAGTTTAATCATCAATAAAACTATACAGCATCGCAATCTCATCTTTCCATATAGAGCTGTTGGGCGTTTCAAGTATCATCGGAATGTTATCAATTCTTCTATCTTTCATAATAAATTTAAACGCATCAATGCCTATATTGCCGATTCCTATGCTTGCATGTCTATCAACCCTGCTTCCGAGGGTGGACTTTGCGTCGTTTAAATGCATGCCCTTTAACCATTCAAAACCTATAATTCTATCAAATTCATCAAAGGTGTTATTGTAAGCGGATTCACTTCTTATATCGTAACCTGAGGCAAAAAGATGGCATGTATCAATGCAGACACCTATTCTTTTTTTATCGTCAACAGCATCTATAATATTTTTTATCTGCTCAAACCGATATCCGACATTTGTGCCCTCGCCTGCCGTATTTTCTATAACAACAGTGACATTTGATGTTTTTTCAAGCACTTCATTAACGCTTTGAGCTATTATCGCTATACATTCATCCTCGCTTGACATATTCAAATGAGCGCCTGGATGAACATTCAAATATTTAAGTCCAAGCTGCTCGCAGCGCTTTACCTCTGACATAAACGCATCCTTTGATTTTTTAAGTTTTATCTCATCATTTGAGCCCAAGTTTATAAGATAACTTGCATGCGGCAGGATGCATTCTGGGCTATATCCATATTTTTTACAGTTTTGTTTGAATAGGTTTATGTTGCTGTCGCTTAATGGTTTTGAGTGCCACTGTCTTTGATTTCTCGTAAACATAGCAAAGGCTTTTGCTCGCAATAGGTGAGCCCTCAAAGGTGCATTTTCTACTCCATTTGCAATGCTTACATGCGCACCGATACACTTCATAAAAGGCAATCTATCATATAAAACAGTTATCTCAAAGCAAAAAGCTTGCTAATTTATTTATATTTTTTACAATAGATGATATACTCGATAAGGGTTTTATGAAGCTACTAAAAATTGGTTTA
>CAJXLZ010000164.1 GCA_913056505.1 uncultured Desulfurellaceae bacterium | reverse complement strand
ATAAAGTATCTTTTCATTAAAAACCTATTTATTTTTTAAAAGTTGTTTATGTATAATATAAATTGTAAATTATATTTTTCTGAAAAAATTACTTGACATTTAATAAAAATTGATCTATATTTGCTACGATTTAGAAAATATTTTATAAGGGGAGGTGAGAGTAGTGATAGCTTATCCGAAAGCATTTAGAGATGAAGTATCACAGGGAGAATCTGAAAACCTGCAGCAGACTCAGTCATCAAGTAAAGAAAGCCTTGAGGTTTGGAGATCCTTAACTGATGAGGTGTGGGAATTAGCTATGTCTAACTATTATTTTGAGACATGGATGTGGCAGTTCAAGAAAGTTCCCGCATCACTGACAAGATTAAACAAATTAGTCAACAAGCTGTCTGAGAAGAAGACCGCAGAGATAATGGAAGGAGAACTTAGGATTAAATTGGATTATCTTAAAAATGCAGCAGAGATGATAAGTGTGGCTGAGGACAAAATCGAAGATACACTGAGAGCACTCTGGGCAAAAAAGAGGGAGTTGGATTAAATGTCAAGCGGTTTTGAAGTTATGTCGGGTTACATAATAGGCGGAGGAAAGCTTATAGATCTTGAGGAAATAAGAAAAAGAGTAGAAGTTTTGGGCAAAGTTTCCAAAACTGGAGGTACAAGCTTTCGTTTAGTGCCTTACAATCAAGATGGTAGTGAAAGTCTGAATTTTGACGAGATGTATCCAACGGTATATTTTAACTCCGATTATTCGCTTGATTTTTATGTCTCTAATCTTAAATACGAAATGGTAACAAGGTTTATTGAAAAATTGTCTGATGTGCTGGGCGTTCCTATTGATTATGCTGGCGTAAATGAAGGTCCTAGCACGGAAGATGACCAAAAAAAGTTAGAAAAATTTTTAGAAAAGTTTGGAGGGTATCATGGCAGAGGAAAAAAGCAAAATAATCTCTCTTGAAGATGCCGTAAAAAGGTATGTTAAGCCTAAAAGGGCATGGTGTGTTGGCGGTTTTGGTTACACTAGAACCAATGCTTCATTGGCAAGAGAGGCTATAAGACAAAGGATTCCTGATTTATATGTTCAGACAAATGCTGGTGCTACACCTATTATGATGTTGGGTGGCGCTATGCAGCTGGCATGGGTAGAGATGACCTATCTTGGTCTCGAAACAATTCAGCCTGTTTCTTATGAGGTTAGAAAAGGTTTGGAAAATGGACAGATTGAGGCTGTTATGGATCACACCAATTACTCTTGGGCATTGAGGACCATAGCTGGTCGTTTTGGTATGCAGTTTGCTGCGGGTATGACAGAGCTTGGCTCTGACCTACTTGAATATGACACATTCGGCGAAGCTGGTTTAAGGGGAAAGGGTGAAGATGGAAAGTGGATTCATCCCGATATCCCGCCGAAGAGACATGCTATCATAGACGATCCTTTTGATGCATGGGGATTAAGGCCGCATCAATATGATCCTGATAATAAATATTCCAAGGGTGATGAGCCTGATACAACAATGAACAAAACTTGCGCTGAGGATGACGGCATCTATTATGAGATGCTTAGAAACAGAAAGAATAAATATACAGGCAGAAAAGCACCAATCGCAATTTTATATCCGCCTGATATTCCTTATTTGACATCAACTCAGGTTCAAAGGTGCGGAGAAAAGGGAACGGCAAGAATTGAAGGGCTATTGGTTCCTGATGTTGAGCAGTCTTTAAGTGCAAAATATCTTGTCATAGCGGCTGAAAAGATTGTCCCCGAAGAAGAGCTGAGACTGAGGGCGTCTGAGAATCAGATACCAATGACACATGTTGATGCCATTGTGGATGCGCCTTGGGCTTGCTATCCTACAGGTGATACATATCTTTATGACTATGACTGGATGTGGTGGAAATTCTATATTCAGGCTAACAGAGCCGCAGGAACAAACGACGGGCAGAAAGCGCTTGCTGAATATTGGCATAATATAGTCGGTAAAGACGAATGGGATTTCTTAGGCAATAAAGTGGGAACAGATTACTTTAAATTTGGAAATATTGAAGCTAAATATGAAACGCCAACTGGAGCGAAAGGTTGGCAAAGGTTGTTTGAGTTAAGGGCAGATGCAAAATATGGCTATAAACCAGATCAATACAGACCTGTATAAATAGGAGGCAGATATGGCAAAACCAGTAAAGATGCCGGTGAAAATATCGACAGTTGAAGAAGTAAATGAATTAGTTAAGGATTTTGATTCAGGTATAAGTGATAGGGATTACGAAGCTTATTGTAAAGAATTTGACCTTCCGCCGGATGAATTTACAACAATAGAACTGCTTGCTATATCCGGTTCAACGACAATTCCATACGGCGCTTCGATGTTCGTAGGGACAGGTCTGCCTGTTCTTACTATGGCTGAGGCGCAGCACACAATCAACCCTACAGCTATAACTGTTATGGAAGCAGGAATGCTTGATCCTAAATTCGAGCACATTCCTATTTCTGTTGCTGATATCCGCGGATCATATATGTCTTCTACCGCTTTATCAATGATAGATGCTTTCGGTACATATGAGCAGAGAGGATATGTTACAGGCGGAGTTTTGGGCGGTGCTGAATATGACGAGTATGGAAACATCAATGCAACGGCAATTTGGAATGCCGATAAAGGTCAA
>CAJXLZ010000163.1 GCA_913056505.1 uncultured Desulfurellaceae bacterium | reverse complement strand
GCCGGCCTGTCACGCCGGAGGTCGCGAGTTCGATCCTCGTCGGCTCCGCCATTTTTTAATTTGATGTTCAATTCATCGGTTATTTCTATAGGAAGAGAGATCATATCGGGTATAACAACGGATACAAACTCCTCTTTTATTGCCAAGAAACTATACGATATGGGTTTTTATAATAGATTTATAATTTCTGTAGATGATTGCGAGGAAGATATAATTTCAGCTATCAAATATTATCTCAATAAAGTAGATGTAATAATTACAACCGGTGGTTTGGGTCCTACATTTGATGATATGACGCTGTCTTGTATAGCTAAAGCGTTAAATAGAAAACTGGAATTAAACACCAAAGCTTTGGAGATGGTGGAAAAATTTTACAGTGACCTTTATAGATCAAATATGATAGCATCGCCCAATATGAACTACAAAAGAAAAAAGATGGCTTATTTGCCAAAAGGGAGCATACCTTTAAGAAATTCTGTAGGCGCTGCCTGTGGAGCATATATACAAGAAGATAACAAACATATATTTTGCCTGCCGGGGGTTCCTAAAGAAATGAAGCCTATGCTGGAAAATGAGGTTTTAAGCAGAATAAAACCATTGAGTACCTCTATTAGAATCAGCAGAACCTACGATTTTGCTATAAACGATGAAACTATACTCAGCAAATTTATTGATAAAATCAAAGACAATCAGGTTTATATAAAATCACTGCCTACAGGGTTTGGATTTAAAAATATCGGCGTAAGATTTACTGCATCGGGCAAAACAAAAGAAGAAGCTCTTGCAAAAATAGAAGCAAAAAGAAAAGAACTGCAAAAACTCATCCCTTAATTTGCAATTCATATGGTGTAAATATTATAACTCATGCAAACACTTGGGTATGTTTATATGTTTCTTGCTGAATCGTTTTTAAATAAATTTTATAGAGAAAGAATGATATCTGTTATGGAATTTGATGATGTGAGTAGTGTATCGATTCCTAAAAAGGTAGCTCAAGATGATGACTATAGGCAAGAGAAGAAATTCTATTTCACTATATTGAATAGAATGATAAAAAATTACAGAGGTTCAACAGAAGTGGCGCTTTCGGATACTTTAACGATTCTATTTATGCAAACGCGTTTTCCTTAAATGAGTATATAGACAGAATAAATAACAATGAGTTGCCCATAGCGAGTGTAAAAAGTTCACGGAAAGAGAAAGTATGCACTATTTTCTTCTTATGAAACTGTTTGTATTATAGATGAGCAAACAATCATTTAAGGAAAAATTCGGTATAAGTTTAAACAGAGCCTTATGGAAAGAAATGGCAATGTTAAAATTGTTTAATGCTATAAAAGAATCTGGGGATACCATAGAACTCACAGATAGAGGTAGATACTATTGGTGATGGGTATGAGGGAATTTTTTATTGCTGTGGACGATCTAATGACCGCTGCAGAGAAAAGGTGAAGGAAAACCCGAAGGAAACATATTTTAATAGATATCTTCCTAATTCTTATTGCCCATATTCGCAAGCAATAGCATAAATTTTTCTATTTGTTCTTTGAATACAGGCTTACTGTATTTGAAAGAGTGCTGCCTTGCATTTTTGCCCATTGCACTTAAATTACTTTTAAGCATTAATTCCATGCCCTCGCTTAACGACTGGGAATTAGGGGCGGACATATAGGCAAAATCGGGATTGTTAATCTCGCTCATTATGCCGACGCTTGTGTGAATAACAGGCAACCCAATTGACATAAATTCGAGCATTACGCGCGCTATGGATTCGCTGCCTATACTTGGTATAACGCCTATGTCAAACGCGCTCATTACATTGACTATATCGTCTCTTCTTTTTGTTTCTATTGTTACCCTATTTGTTAAATTATCCTTTCTTATTATTTTTCCTAAATTTATTACATTGTCATTCTTTTGCTCGCCGACAATCAACAGCTTTGTATTGGGAGCAGAAAGATTCGCAAATGCTTCCAATAGTTCAGGGTAACCTTTAACAGGGTCCAATCTGCCTACGGATCCGAACAATATTTCATCATTCTTTATATTAAATTCGTCTCTAATGGATTTTCTTCCCAATGCGTTAAATATAAATTTATCCGTATCAACAACACCCGGTATAACTCTTTTTAGCAGGGAGTTTTTTAAAATTGCAGATTTCTGTAGTTTTTCAGAAGGGAAGATTACGCCGTCTAAGCAATTTCTTATAGGGTGATATTGCCTATTTTCACCGAATATCCGCACGAGTTTAAAATTGAGAGATTTTTTTAACAAGCATGAAAAAAAGGTCGCATCACCCCTTATAGCAAAAACAATATCCGGATTGGAGCTTCTCAAAAGTTTTGCAAATGAGGCGAATGCCGATACAGTTTTTATAGGATTTTTATATCTTAACGGCTTTATATAAACCTTCTTGCAGTTGCTGCTCTTATCTATAAAACTATTTTTTATGCAGAAGATCTCAATTTGATATCTATCAGAAATAGCCTCCAAAACATTTTTGCCATAGTATGTTAGGGCGCTGCCCCATATTTCATCTAGGACAAAGACTATTTTCATTTTTTTCGCGTCTCTTTCTCAAACTTGCCAGAGAATTTGGAACGTCTTTTTAGCTCGTCTTCTATCACAGAAGGCGGTATTTCAAAGTATGCCAGCGCTACAATCAGATGAAAAAGCAGATCTGCGGATTCATATATGATATCATCTTGCTTGGCATCCTTCATTGCGATGATAGTCTCGGATGCTTCTTCCCCTATTTTCTTCA
>CAJXLZ010000162.1 GCA_913056505.1 uncultured Desulfurellaceae bacterium | reverse complement strand
GCTTATGGCACTGGAAAAACTCATGCAACTGCTGTAGTAAAGCATCTTCTTTTTGATGAGCTAACTGAAATGGAAGATTTCATTGAAAATTTGGAAGACCAAATAAAATTCAAAATACGAAATTTCCGTAAGGATAAAAGAGTTTCTCCGGTTGTTTTAAAGGGAACGTCCTCTGTTACTGATAATAGAACCTTTGCATTAGTACTGGAGAAAGCAGTAAAAGATGCTTTAAAAAGAGAAGGAATAGAATTTGTTACAAAAACTGATTTTGACAAAACGATAGAAAAATTAAAAAGTGATGACATAAATTGGGATAATGTCTTTAAAGGAACAGAGTTGGAGATTTATGGAACTAAAGAAGATATAATTTATAAGCTCCAGCAGGGAGACATTTCTATATTAACCAAAATAGAAAATATATTATCACCAAAAGGTATTCATTTTTCTACCGAAAATATAGCAAACTGGTTGGTAGAAGTTAAAAATGAACTTAAAAATAAGGGAATTGCGGATTATTTAGTAATTTACTGGGATGAGTTTACCGGGATTTTGGAACTGCCTAAATCTGGTCTATTATTGACAGAATTGCAGAATATAGCGGAATTATCTATCAATAAAGGTGTTTATCTGTTTCTTGTCGCTCATAAGAGACGTATTCAATCTGAAGCCACTCAGCAAGAAATAGATAAGGCCTTAGACCGATTTAAAGTGGTTGATTATTTAATGGAGCCTATAACCACCTATCATATTCTTAACGGCGCTATTAAGAAAAAAGATAAAAACAGACTTATTGGGATTAGAGATAAATACATAGATTCAGTGAAATCTGTAATAGAGGAAATTGTCGGGAGTGAAGGAACGCAAATTCAAAAATCCCTAAAGAATCTTTTTCCAATCCATCCCTATACTGCATATTTAGCAACTTTTATAGCAAGAAATATAGGTTCTACAGGAAGGAGCATATTCGAATTCCTTTATGGCAAGCCAGGGATAGAAATTAGCTTTAAGAAATTCATAAAAGAAAATCCAGAAGAAAATGGGAAGATATTCTTGACAGCGGACTATCTCTGGGACTTTTTCTATGATGAATTTGAAAGAATGGAAAGTGAAAAAGTTAATGCTGTATTGGAGAAATTTAAACTTCATAAGAGCACTCTGGAAGAGAAGGGTAACGAATATTTGTTTGTGTTTAAAGGCATTCTTCTACTAAATCTTCTTTTTAGATTCGTAGAAGTTGGAGAGTCTTCTCTTGTTGTTCCTTCTGAGAAGAATATAACAAATCTTTTTGCTGGTGCTATTGACCAGAATGATTTAAGCAGCATTCTATCATTTATTGATGACAAACAGATAGTCAATAAAACACCAGATAATTTATATGAAATAAGAAGACAAGTAGTTTCATTAAGAGAAGTTGAGAAAGAAAAAGAGAAAATAAATAGTGAATATAGTACTATTGATAGAGTGCTCAATAAGGAGCAAGAAAAAGAACTACAAAACACTATCAGTGCTTCTCTAAATAGAGAGGTAGAACTAACAATACTTGACGCTAGTCTAAATGAACATTTAATAAGGAGAAAAGTAGAAAAAACCTTTAAAAAGGATTATACAATTCATATATGTTTGTTTTTTGGAAAAATAGAACAAAAATTATTACAAATAAAAAACGTATTAAAGAAAATCTCTAATGACGAAGACCTTAGAAATACAATCTTTGTTGTATCGGAAGCAACCTTAGATGAAAAAACATTTAATAAGTTTATAGACTATAAAGCAAGGGCGATAGTTGCAGATAAGCATAATTACTCAGAAGAGCGAAATATAAACGAGGAATATGCGAAAAAAATTATTGATGGTTGGGTTAACCGAGTAAAATCTTGGTATATCGAGTGGTTCTTGCGAAATAAAAAAGGTAAAGAATTAATGAACCACTTTAGCAGAAAGATAAACGATGAATTATCTACAAAAATATTTTCTCATGGTTTAGAAAATATAGAGGGGACTCGTGGAAATAGAAATATTTGGAAACATCAAAAGTCTAAAGCTTCCGCTGAAATATTTTTATTTGCCAACAATAGGGAGGATGTAGAAGAAAAGACATCTAAAGGTGTAGAACGATATTTGCGAGGAATTATTAGAGATAACAATGGAGAATATATTGTAGATACTAATCTAAAAATAAAAGACAACGTTTCCGAAAGGCATCCTTTAAAAAGGATGTATTTAGAAATAAGAAAAGCTATTGAAAAAGAAAAAGACAGGGGAACATTTAACTTAGGAGAGATTCTGAAATTCCTTACTAAACCACCTTATGGATTGTACCCCAATAGGGTTAATATGGCGGCAATTGGCTTCTTAATGAGAGAATATGTTGGAAAATTGTTTGAAGCGGGTACAGGAATACCAATTCAAAAAGAAAAAATGAGAGATAAAATACTAGCTTTGTTCGATTACTGGGAAAAAGGAACGCATAGGGAAAAATTGGATGTTCGTTTTGGAACGGAAGATGAGGAAAGGCTCATTGAAATTCTAAAAGAGTTATTTAAACTTGAAGATGTTGAAAGTTTGAATGATGCAAGATGGAAGGTAAGGGAGTGGATTAAAAATAAAGGTTTTCCAATATATGTATTCAAATTTGCAGAGAATATAAATGAAAATACGAATAATGCAATAGATGCTATTTTTGATATTATTCAATCAACTGATAGGGAGCTTATACATGAAAAGATAAAGGAATACTTAAACACTATAGAGAATGTAAGATATGATCTTCCCATTTTAATAGATCGAGAAAATCCGAAGAAGTTGTTTATAAAAT
>CAJXLZ010000161.1 GCA_913056505.1 uncultured Desulfurellaceae bacterium | reverse complement strand
GCAGTGATATTGTTAGCTTTGGTGAGTGTAGCAAGGCAGCCGATTATCTTAACTTCTCCAAAGCCGTTTTTTTCAAACTACAATTCAGGGAAAAAAATATAGGATTGATAATAGCAGACAATTGCAGGAATTATAACAATTCAGATAAAAAAAGACTGATTTTATTTATCACCAATATCGTATCTTTATACATAGAAAATATACGCAGTGGTGAAAACATTACAAAACTAAAAAAAGAACTATTCGAAGAAAAACAATATAATATTCAGAAAAACAACATTTATGATTTAGGCAAAAGTTCCGCTATGATAATACACGAAGTGAAAAATTCCCTTATCGGCATAATAGGCATTTTTAATAAACTAAAGAAATATACTGATAATTCGGATAAAGCCAACAAGTATTCTAATATCATAAGTAGAGAGTTAAGCAGGATCTACGACTTTCTATTAGATATAAACAAATACTCTAAAGGCCGTTCTATAGCGGAGAAGAGTATTTTTAATCTCAAAGATACAATTAAAAATGCTGTAAATATGGTAAGAGATCTTAATGAAACAATAACATTTGATATTAATATTACAGATAATGCAGAATATGCATATGGTGAATCATCGCAGATAGAGCAGGTAATTACCAATCTACTAAAAAATTCCATAGAAGCCGTTGACAACAGGCAAAAAGGGGTAATAATTTTAAATGCCGAGAAAAATGACGGCTACCTGACCATAACCATAGAAGATAATGCAGGTGGCATCAATGAAAAACAGATAGAAGATATATTTAAACCATTCTATACAACAAAAAGCTATGGAACCGGATTGGGTTTATCTATAGTCCGCGAGATAATAAATGAACACAACGGCACTATAAATGTAGAGAATATAAAGGGCAAAGGAGCTAAGTTTTCAATAAAACTACCCATGCCCGTTACCAAAAATGGTGGAGGTTGAGATGGCTAAGAAAGTGATGGTTGTAGATGATGAGGAAGCTATAAGACTATTATATTCTGAGGAGTTGGAAGATGAAGGATATGAAGTTGTAGCTTATCCCGACGGCAAGAGTGCATTAGAAGCGTTTAAAAAAGAAAAACCTGATTTAGTTGTACTCGACATAACCATGCCCGGTATGAGCGGACTTGAGGTGATAGGGAAAATGAAAGAGATGTCACCGGATACACCTATAATTATGTCCACAGCTTACTCACATTATAAACAGGATTTTTATACATGGATAGCAGACGCATATATAGTTAAATCACCTGATTTAACTGCCCTAAAAGATAAAATAAAGGAGATTCTAAAGGATTAATAGGAAAACTCCCCATTTTGAGAACTTTATCAATGAAAAAAATAAAAATACCGGTAAAAAAAGCCATAGGAATGCCCTTAGAACATGATATAACCAAAATAGATAAAGGCTCAGGTTTCAAAGGCGCATATTTTAAAAAAGGACATATAATAAAAAAAGATGATGTATACGAATTAAAAAAACTCGGCAAAAACTACATATATAAACTGATACCATCAAAAAATGATGTGCATGAGGATGATTTTGCCAAATCCTTATCAGGGCTGCTTGCAGGAGAAAACATAAGATATTCAAGCAAACCAAGTGAAGGAAAGATAGGTTTTTTTTCCACAATAGATGGTTTATTCAAGGTTGACAAAAAACGCCTATTTAGACTTAACGAATTAAAAGATCTATCCTTTCCCACAATCAGTGATAATTTTCCTGTTAAAGCAGGTAAACTCGTTGCGGCATTTAGAATTATTCCGTTATTTACAAGTAAAAGAGTTTTAAATGCAGCAAAAAAAAGAGCTGATAAACCTATAATTTCTGTTAAACCTTATAAAATAAAAAATGCGAATGTTATTATAACAGGCAATGAGATATATAACGGAATTATTGAGGATAAATTTGAAGCAAAATTAATAAAAAAATTGATGCCGTTTAATGTTAAAGTGGAAAACACAAAAATTGTTGCAGATGATGTTGATATGATCAAGAAGGCTTTTTTTGACCTTATTGACACTCAAATGCTTATAGTAACGGGTGGATCTAGTGTTGATCCGGATGATATTACAAAAGAATCATTGAAAAAATGCGGTGTAAAATTTATTCGTGAAGGCAATCCGATCCAGCCTGCAAACAATTTCACACTGGGTTATTATAAAGATGTAACGGTATGCGTTCTACCTGCGGGAGCATTATATTACAAGACAAGTGCATTTGATATATATCTGCCGAGAATACTAGCCAAAGATAAAATTACAAAAAAAGATATTGTTTCATATGCATTGGGGGGATTGTGCCATTTTTGTAAGGTATGCACATACCCTATATGTCCTTTCGGAAGAAACTAAAATGATTACCACAGATGATGCACTAAAAATCATAATAAATAATGTAAAAAGCAAAGATAGTGAATTTATATCGTTAGAAAAAGCTTTGGATAGAATAGCATATGATAATATATATTCGCCTATAGATTCACCAAGTTTCGACAAAAGTGCTATGGATGGATATGCCATTATTTTTAAAGATAATAGTAAAACATTTAATATAGTTGAAGATGAAAAAGATTTTGCTCCAGGATGCGCAATGCGCGTAAACACAGGATTTCCTATACCAGAAGGTGCAGATTCAATAGTAGAAGTGGAAAAAGTATCTGTAAAAGAAAAAAAATTAACGCTTATTCCTGATAATATTGAAAGATACAGAAATTTCACATTTAAAGGGAGTGAATTTAAAATTAATTGAGTAGATTCATATATTTCATGTAAATGATCGACACATTGGGATATACTACTGTTACTAAATACATCATAGTTTTTACAT
>CAJXLZ010000160.1 GCA_913056505.1 uncultured Desulfurellaceae bacterium | reverse complement strand
TGAGTCCATAGCGACAATTGCCCCATTGTTCGGATTCATCACTAAGGCTATGCCAAATTTGGCTTTATATTCTTTAACGGTGTCTGCGAGCTTCTCGTGCAAAAAGGCTTGGACATCCTCGTTTAATGTTGTGTTGAGACGGTATTTTGCATCGGGTGCAGGTATCTTAAGTGTCTTAAAGCTGTCAAAGCCAACCATTTCCCTTTTATGCGTTCCCTTAAGATAGCCGTTATATTTTAGTTCCAAGCCATCAATGCCAACCCCATACCGATCACAAAAGCCTACAATATGAGAGCTAATAGCACCATCTGGATAATATCTTTCATATCTTTTCGTAAAACCAAAAGATGCCGGAATACGGTTTTTTTTGAGAAACTTCACATCATCACTGGATAGATTACGCTTTATAACCAAATATCTGCGGTCTTTCTTTGTGGATATGATGTTGTTTAAGTTTTTTATGCCATATCTCTTCTCTAAAAATTTCAAAAATTTTTTATCACTTTTACCTTGTTTCAAATCATCAAAATAAATTTTCGGATCTACAAAAATATCATAAACCGGATAATCAGTGGCAATAGTTCTTCCGCAAGCATCCAATATATCTCCCCTTTTGTCTATTCTATACACTAAACGCTTGGATAGCGCACTATATTGCTGAATGTAAAACCTGTGTTTTATAATCTGTATATAGAACGCTTTACAGACTATAACTATAAAAAAGAGGAATATCAAAAATATGATAAACTTATAACGTGTTTTGTTCAATTCACTATTTTTATCTTATTGGAGGTTACTTCATTCATACCATATTTTCTCGATGCTAATATAATACTTTCTGCATTTAGAGACATATCTTTCTTTTTCGTTAAATTATTTATGATTAAGTCCATATTATATAATTGCTGTTTTTTAATGTTGATATTATGATTAATATTGGATATCAAAATAGTTTGATAAAGCGCCACATAAAGCAGTATAGCAAAGATGATAATTATAGATAGAGGTAAAGCGGGTACTATTATATGGGCTTTAGAGCCTACATTTTCCCGTACATCAACATTAGACCTACCAACGACATAAGCATAATCCATCATAACTACACTCCTAATTTAATTTTACGGCGCATCTCATTTTCGCACTTCTTGCCCTTATATTCTCTGATATCTCATCCTCATCCGCATATATGGGTTTTTTATTTAGAAGCATTAAAAACCCCTTATCTTTGTAGAATCTGAATGTATGTTTCACTATCCTATCCTCTAATGAATGAAATGAGATGACACATATTTTTCCATCTTTTTTTAAAAGTTCAATGGCGCTTTTTAATCCTTTTTCCAAATTCTCAAGCTCGCTGTTCACAGCTATTCTTATAGCTTGAAATGTCTTTGTTGCAGGATGTATTTTTTTATAGAAATGGCTTGGTACGGCGTCTATTACGATATCTGCTAACTCTTTTGTGGTCTTAATGGCTTTTTTTGCCCTATGTGTTACTATGGATTTTGCAATCCTTCTTGCAAATCGCTCCTCCGCATAAGATTTTATAATTGTATAGATCTCATCCTCTTTCCATCTATTTACTATCTCATACGCACTCAACGGATTATCTCTATCCATTCTCATATCAAGCGGACCATCTTTTAAAAATGAGAAACCCCTCTTTTCATCTTCTACTTGAAAAGAAGAAATACCTAAATCCATTATCACACCATCCACACCATCTATTTTCATATCCCTTAAAACATTCACGCATTGACTATAGTCAGATTTAACAATAAAAAATCTATCCGGATAATCTTTTTTTAAGCTACCATTTGCCCTTGCTATAGCATCCTCATCCTTATCAAAAGCTATAACAACACCATCTGGATCAGACCTCTTCAATATCTCTAAAGAATGCCCTCCCCCTCCAAATGTTAGATCTAAGTAAACTTTTCCGCTTTCAGGTTGGATCATATCGATAGATTTTTTTAAAAGAACACTTTTATGCAGCATTAAAATATGCCTAACTGTTCGATTGCTTCACTTAAATCTTCTTCAGATTCTTTAAGAGCCTTTAATTCTTTTTCCCAATTATCCTTAGGCCACAGTTCGATGTGGTCCAAATTTCCTAATACAACAACCTCTTTTGTAATACCTGAATCATTTCTTAATACAGGCGGTATTAATATTCTGCCCTGAGAATCAATATTTACATCTTGAGCACTTGCAAAAAACATCCTTTTAAATCTTCTTGCGGATTTATTGGTTAAGGGCAGATTTACAGCCTTTTTTTCTAATTCTTCCCATACATCTTGTGGATATGCATATATGCAATTATCAAAAATGGTAAGCACAAGAATTTTTACACTCTTTTTATAAAGAATGTCCTTAAATTTCGAGGGTATCTTTATTCTACCCTTATCATCTAACGCATACTCAAATCTACCCCTAAACATCCACTTTCACCCACTTTATACCACTTTCTATTAAATAAAATATTAATTGTCAAGAGAAATTTAATTTTTTCGTCCTAATTCCTTTTGCCATTCCGCATCAAGTAATGTCACCCCGTGCTTGACACGGGGGCAGAATGACAATAAAGGGAGTGTCATTCCCGCGAGAATATTTTCATTTGTCATTCCCGTGAAAACGGGAATCCAGATTCTATAATCCAGATTCCGTGTCAAGCACGGAATGACAGGGGGCAGTACGGAGTGACAGAAAGTGAATGTAGAATGACAGAAGGACAGTGCGGAATGACAGGAAAAATTAAGGGAATGATAAAGGATTCAACATCTGCTATTATTATTCATAACTCAACATTCATAACTCTTTCTTCCTCCCGCATTAGATAAAAAGGCGTTAAGAA
>CAJXLZ010000159.1 GCA_913056505.1 uncultured Desulfurellaceae bacterium | reverse complement strand
GCTTTTAAGATCCCTCTCTATCCTTTCAAAAACGGAAAATTTGACTTTTTGCCTCAATGTTATACAATCCTATCCTGTGAAGATGGGTAGTTGTAATGAGAAAAAAAGCTTATAAAAAACTAAAATCCATATTTAAAGATAGATATCTCGACGAAAAGATAGATACTATTCAGTATGCATACGACGCAACACAAAAAATGTATCCTCCGGATGTTGTAATATTTCCTAAAACCACCGAAGAAGTGTCCCAAGCTATGAAGATAGCGTATAAATATTCCATACCGGTTGTTCCGAGAGGGTGGGGATCGGGATTTTCCGGCGGAGCATTAAATATAGATGGCGGGATATGTATGTCCCTTGAGTTGATGAATAAGGTTATTGAGATTGATGATGATAATTTAATTGCAACAGTCGAGGCTGGACTTGTCAATTATGAACTGCAGGAAATTTTAAAGCCACATGGCCTATTTTTTCCGCCTGACCCATCAAGTTGGAAATTTTCAACCATTGGCGGCAATATTGCGGAAAATGCAGGCGGGCCGAGAGCGGTGAAATATGGCGTAATGAAAGACTGGGTTATGGGATTAGAGCTTGTATTGGCTGATGGGTCTATTATTCGTTCCGGCTCTAAAAATGTAAAAGATGTGGCAGGATACAATATAACTCATCTTATTGTAGGCAGTGAGGGAACATTAGCCGTAGTCACAAAGGCTCTGCTTAAACTTTATCCCATACCGGAATATAAAAAGACTATGCAGGTAGTGTTTGATGATATGTCCCGTGCTGCTCAGACTGTTAGTAGCATAATAAAAAATAAGATTATACCGACATCCATTGAGTTTATAGATAGGGATGCTATAAAAACGGTTGAGAGTGCGCTGCATATTGGTCTGCCGAAAGCCGATGCTATTTTAGTTATTGAGGTAGACGGCGATCTATGCTCGGTTGATGAATCTGTAAATAAAATAGAAATGTTATGCAAACAGGGCGGGGCTATAAATTTTCAGGTGGCGCAGGATGAAAAAGAAGCGGATGAATTATGGATTGCACGCAGGTCTATATCACCCACACTAAAGCGCATTGCTGATGGGAAGTTAAATGAAGATATTGTTGTGCCGCGTTCAAAATTGGCTGAAATGATTAAACTGTCACAGGATATTTCTAAAAAATATAATTTATCTATTGTTAATTTTGGGCATGCTGGCGATGGCAATATACATGTTAATATTATGTATAATACCGATAAAAAAGATGAGGTGGAAAAAGCAAATAAAGCTATGAATGATATTTTTGATGCTTGTTTGAGCTTGGGCGGCGCAATCTCAGGTGAACACGGCATAGGCATAACAAAGGATGCATTTTTGGAAAAACAACTGGGCCAGCGTTCTATCAATTTGTTCAAAGATATAAAGAGAGCATTTGATCCTAAAAATATCATTAATCCACACAAGATGAAATTATAAAATGAAACCTATAGAAGAATCGTGGGACTCATGCGTCAAATGCGGTATATGCAGAAGCGTTTGCCCCGTATTTAAAGAAAAAAAAGAAGAGCCGTTTGTGGCTAGGGGGCACATAACCTTAATTCAAGAGCTTATTAAGGGTAGTATAGACTTTTCAAGCAAGAAGGCAAAGAACTATCTTGGAGAATGCCTATTGTGCACAACATGTGTAGAATCTTGTCCTAATGATGCCCATACGGATTTAGCTGTCGTTGCTGCAAGAATTACGGTAAATAAAATTCACGGTGTTCCTCTTTATAAAAAAATTATGGCAAAAACTATGAGCAGCAGAAAACTTCTCGACCTATCCGTTAGATTGGGGAATATATTTTCACCTGTAGTATTTAAAACTGTAAAAGATGTACCAAGGGAAGGTGTTAATGTCAAAATTAAGAATCCCATAGTAGAAAAAGACAGACTGCTTCTGCCGATTTCTAAAAAAACGTTTTTAAACAGCTATCCGGAGATTATTAAGGGAACCAGTGGCAAGAGAGTTGCCATATTTATAGGCTGCGCTGTGAATTATGCTTATACGGAAGTTGGGGATGCGCTGATTGATATATTAAAAAGACTGGGGATTGAAATTGTGATACCTAAAGCACAGGTGTGCTGCGGCGGTCCTATTTATTATTCTGGTATGGTTGATAAGGCGGAAAAATTGGCAAAAAAGAATATAAAGCTTTTTGAAACAGTAGAAGCAGATGCCATATTAATACCCGAGCCGACATGTGCTAGTGTCATTAAGATTGAATATCCGAGGATATTCAAGTATTTTAGCAACGATAAGTACCTAAAAAAGGCGGAAATATTAGCAGAAAGGGTACATGACCCTGTAGCTTATCTTTATAACGATACAAATTTAATTGATATTTTAAAAAACACAAAGCTGAAAAGAGAGCATACTGTAACTTATCATGATTCCTGTCATCTGAACAGAGGTTTGGGTATAAAAACAGAACCTCGAAAGCTGATTAGTGCCATAGGAAATGTAAAGTTTAGAGAGATGAAAGATGCGGACAGATGCTGCGGAAACGGTGGTACATTCAGTGTTGATTTCAGGGAAACATCCCTGAAAATCGGTAAACGTAAGGCTGAAAATATAATCAATTCTAAAGCGGATACTGTTGTTACAGGGTGTTCGGGATGTATGATGCAGATTGCTGAAGTGCTTAACATTGAACATTCGCAAATATCAGCAAAACATACAATTGAAATCATAGATCAAGCATTAAAAGGAGGCGATTTATGAAAAAAATAAGAAAGGCTGTGTTCCCTGTTGCAGGTTTTGGCACAAGGTTTTTGCCTGCTACGAAATCATCATCCAAAGAGATGTTGCCTCTTGTTGATAAGCCTCTTATTCACTATGCTG
>CAJXLZ010000158.1 GCA_913056505.1 uncultured Desulfurellaceae bacterium | reverse complement strand
TATTGTCATTATGTTTAGCGAAGATAGATCTATGTTCTTGTAATTATTTATGAATTTTCTTTCTTCTATCCCCAGATTATTAGCCAGTTCTTTGATCTTACCACTTGGAGTATATACTATCTGCTGGATATTTGACACTATGCGTTCCTTCATCTCCTTTGTTGATTTATTTGTAAATGTCAGACATAATATCTGGTTTGGGTTTATACCTTGGTAAAGAAGCTTTATAGCCCTACCAGAAAGAGCATATGTTTTCCCACTGCCAGCAGATGCAGACAGGGCTACACTCTTTGTAATATCATATCTTAAATGTTTAATCTTTGACATAGATACCTAAACTCGCACCATTTGCAATGCTTTGGATTTGCTTCAAAATTACGGTTAACATCAAAAATTTCATCAACTGTTTTATTTAGATCATCTTTAAATGCGCTATAATCATATACTGGTTTTATTTTCTTAAATCTTTTGTGTAAATCGTAGTAGCAGGTGATAATCTCTCTACTATCTCCCATAATGCTCTCTATAAAAAATCTGTACATAGGCAACTGGACATTGTATGCATCCTTGATCCGAACTTTATCTTCTATAGAAGATGTTTTATAATCTATTATCTCTATCCTGTCATCGTACTCATCTATCCTATCCGCCCTTCCCTTCATTTGGATAGATCTATATTCTGTTTTAAGTTCCTTTTCTGTCCTGATCACATTGGGCGTAATGAGCGATTCATACTTAAAAAAATCGGATCGTTTTATTCTATATAAAAAATATTCCGCTTTAAGTTTCTCCGCTTCATTAAACTGAAGATTAACATCGGATGATATTAATCTCTTAAACACATCCTCAAACTGTTTCTCTAATTCCTTTTCACTGTTTATAGGTTTGCCGCTTTTATAGATCTCCTGCATAGTTTTATGCACAATATTTCCCAAACCGAATATATCTTCATCTCCAATCTCGATCTCTTTTTTAAGTCCTGCTATATATCTATAATAAAAGGCCAAACCACATTTTTTATATGTGTTAATAGAATGGGGAGAAAAAATCATTGAACTTAGTTTATCCATAACTGCACTATCCTTTTCTATCTCATTTTTGGGCTGCTTTAATACAGTTTTTTTATAATGCTCTTTATCAAAGATATATCTTCCTGCACCAACGAGAGACTTAACCTTTATTGATTTTTTATAAATCATATCGCTGAGATAGGGACTTAGCGTAGCATTATCATTCTCCTCATATGCCAGATAAACCCTCTTTGCCCTTTTAAAAACCATATTCATATAGAGTTTCTGCAAACTTTCTCTGTCTGTAGTTGTAGGAAGGGCAAGCATTTGCCTTATCTGAGTATTTAAAAATAGATCTTTTGAGCTTCTCTTTGGAAATATCCCATCATTAATCGAAGGCACAATGACAACATCAAAATCCAAAAGGCGCGTCTCAAGCACACCCAAACAATGGACTTCACCCATACCGATATCTGGGTATCTTTTCTTGGATAAAAGAAATAGAATATATTTTAGTATATTCTCTCCACTTTCATATTTGGCAAAATATTGCTCATTTAAGCAGGAAAGCCTTTCTAATTCTGAAAAAAATAGCTCTTTCGCACTACCATAGTCAGGATGTTTTGTATCATACTTTAGCGCTATATTTTTACATATTTGGAGCAATGATAAAGACGCTTTCTGCACGCTTATCGTTTTGCTTTCATATATTTTTATAAATTTGTTTATTTCATCTGTATTTAATATATATTCTATATCTTTTTTTTCTATCAATGGTATCTTATACGCCTTTTCCAATAAATTTTCTTTGTATTTCCTATCTATTAAAACGTTCGTAAATGGATGATTAATAATGCCTAAAACATCTTTAGATTCATAGCCGTATCTATTTCTATTCTGTAACAATTTTAGGAGATCATCAAAAAATGTAAAATATACACTCTCCTGCAAGGGAAAACCTTCTGCAAAATTAAACAATCTTCTGTCTATTGCCCTTAAGATAACATTCAATGATTCATCGGGTAAAATGACAGCTATATTTTCCGGTTTCGTTTTGCTGTTCAACTCATATCTTACCCTATCTACCACCCATCCGGCCATCTGGGATTTTGTCGGGAATTTATATACATCAATGTTATTTTGGTATGGATAATATTTTATTTTAGGTATCTTCTTACCAAACGCACTATATACTTCATCTATTTTATCCAAAGACTCATCCACCTGTATGAATAGCGTTATATACGAATCCTTAGATATTTTTTTCAAAGCTGTTATCTCAAACTTTGTTAGAAAACCTGAAACGGCGATATATATATGTTTGCCTGAATATGGATTTTTAATCCTAAGCGTATGCTTTAGGTAGTTTTTATCAACAAGCTTATGTCTTTTTAAAATCTCGTTATAAGATTCATATACGCTGCTTAAAATATCCACATGTGTCTGATAATCGCTATAGAGGCTCACCCTCTTCATATCGGAAAAATCAACCATATTTTCATCTATTTCCTGATAAAAAGCAGATAGAGACTCTATAAATGTATTTAACTTTGTTATATTTTTTAACGCTTCATAATCATTATGCAAAATATTTTCACTCTGTTTTGTATTATAGAGTGCTTCTCTTAAATATATTAATTTGTGTATAGCATCGGCAATTGTATACCCCTTAGCATCCAAAATGGTGTCAAAAAAATCTACATATGTAAATATATTCGGCACAGATTGGATGCCACTATATTTAGAAATAAATTTATTTATGGATCTGTTTGTCGGCAAAACAACCAGATCATCACTGTCAGCTCTTTCAAAAATAACATCTATTATGGATAATTCAAAATCTATGTTTGCAAGCTCTATGCCCATAGATCAATTTGAAAATGATAGATTAAACTGTTTATCTACTATCTCTCCCATTGGCT
>CAJXLZ010000157.1 GCA_913056505.1 uncultured Desulfurellaceae bacterium | reverse complement strand
CTTAGTATAGTTAAAACTGGGTATTATTCTCAAGGTACTGTTGAAGTAGATATATATTATGAAAGTAATTTAACATCAAGTCAATACAAAAATGCTTCAGGATACCAAAAAGCTTATATTAGTTTTATAAAAGATGGTGATTCAGGAAATACTTGGTCAAGTGTTACAGTTGCTTCATCTCATTGGCTAGAACATGGAGGTAGTGCTACGGCCCCTACTTTAAGTGTTCAAGATGATGGAGTTAGTACTTGTACATTATATTCTACTCCAGCTGTTGATGTAGATATAATTCAGACTAAAATAATAGCTAAATCATTTAGTACTACTTTAAGAGTTAGCTAATTAATGATTAAAAAACTAAATAAAATAAATAAGACAATGAGCAAAGAGATACAAAGTAGATTAGAAAGAGGATATACAATGGCTATTTACGGAACTTCTGAAAATATACATAGGCAAATGACTGAGGATATAGAAACACTGTTAAAAGCTATTAACTATAGCCGTAGTTCTACACAGTTAAAGGATAAATATGGCGAAGATTTTATAGTTTTTTTAAAGAGCCATACAAAAGAGCAACCAGTTGAATCTATTTATTGGTATAAAGGCACAGGCTACACGAATTTAGATGAACTTTATAAAAAGTGGTTAAAGATAACTAAGCCTTTAATTGTTTAGAACGGTTAGTATAAACCCTCGTTTTAATGGGGTTTATACATTGTTGTAAACTGTGCGGATCTAAATAGATAAATTATGAAAAATAGAAACATAGAACATAAAGACGATTGGGCTACACCACGATACTTTTATGATGAATTAAACGGTAAATTTGATTTTAACTTTGACCCTTGCCCGTATCAGCACGATATTGAAAAGTGGAATGGGCTTGAAATTGAATGGAAAGAGCGAAATTTTATTAATCCACCTTATAGCAGAAAACTTAAAGAGGCGTTTGTAATTAAGGCAATAGAAGAAAGTAAGAAAGGTAAACTTTGCGTGATGCTTTTACCCGTAAGTACAAGTACTCAATTATTTCACAGACATATATTGCCGAACCAAAAAGAGATCCGCTTTATTGAAAAGAGAATAAAATTTTGCGGTGTAAATACAAAAGGCGAATATGTTACGGGCAAAGCTGGGATGCACGACTCTATGGTGGTGGTGTTTGATGGACGAACCTAAGTAAATTATTTGCTATATACCATGTTGTGCTTTCGTTTTAATGAAGCACAACAAAATATATATGCAACGATAAATTTAAAATTATGGCAAAAGAAAAAACAAAGATTTATGAAATAATGGATTATGAGGTTTGGGAAGAAAAATACAAACCTAAAAAATCTCCGGAAAAACATTCCCCGTATAACAACACTTTAATTGAATATTACAGGGAACATTGGGATTATTTAAAAAAACAGAATATTAGAAATATCTGGACATTGGTAAGTGGAGAAGATGATTCTTTAATAATTCTTCCCGGGTCACATGTGGTAAACCGATTAGGTTATTTTGTGACCGAAAAACAATGGGAACATGAAAATTTAGAAGTGCGGTTTTAAATTTAAAAAAAATGACATTAGAAGAACAAAAACAACATCTTAAAGATTTCCAAGAAAAAATGACTCAAATCCTTACTAAAAAAGGAAATGATTATGCTAATGAAGATCGGTTAAGTAACTTTAAATTTACAGGAGCCATTACACAAATTAAACCGGAACAAAGTTGTTTAAATCTCATCGCAACAAAAGTTGCCAGGTTAGGAAATCTTTTAAATGGTAATAAAAAACCAAATAATGAATCGATTTCAGATTCTTTATTGGATTTGGCAAATTATACGGTCTTATTAGATATGATAATTTCAGAAAATAAAAAATCTGAAATTGATAAAAAAAAAGACCAAATTATATCAAATTTAACCAATTAAAATTATGAAAGTTTTATTTTTAGATATTGACGGAGTAATTAATTCTTATGATAATATTCATACACGATTAAAACAATTTCGTGAAAATAAAATACCAAATCGAGATCAATTTGGTGCATTGTTCGATAAAAAATGCATAAAATATCTTGATTTGATTATCAAAGAAACAAACTGTAAAATTGTGATTTCATCTTCATGGAGACGGGTTGGTTTGAAAAAGATGAAAGAGATGTGGATTACCCGTGAATTACCTGGTGAAATTATTGATATTACCCCTAAAAGAATCAGAACAGAAATATTGGCGAAATTTAAAGGAGGAATAACTCGTGGATCAGAAATTCAGCAATGGATTGAAGATACCCTGCACGATGCGGATAGAAGCCGTATGGAAAAAAACGACGTGCAGTGGAAAGTTTTGATCGCTTTCTCTCAAGAACAATGCGGTGGGGCATTGTTGAATGGTATTGCTTTTTCAGATGAAATATCTAATGCTGGCGTCAAGTCTCTAGCGGCAGTTGACCGCTGCTTTGATAAAAACAAAGTAACTGAAGATGATAAAGCAATCTGCGTAAAAGAATTGTGCGAGATTATTCGTGATGTGCTTGAAGAAGAAATCGGCGACCCTGATGAAAGTGACGGGGATGAAATCGGTGAGGAAAACTTGGACGGCGAATCTGACGACATGAAGCGTCTAAAGGCTGACAGCGGCAAGGGGGACAGCAAGGGTAACGGCGAGGGCGAGGGTAATAACGGTAAAGGCTCCGGCACTGGCGGCTCTCATAGTGAAAAAGACTTCGGGCAAGAATCTGATGACCCAATCGGCACCGCTAAAGGCAAAGGACATATTAACGGCGACCAAGAAGGTATGTTGCGTTCCGACGACGAGTATTATCAAGGACATGGTGATGGCGTTTATAAAGACAGTATCGAAAATTATCGACGGGAAGCGCGGAAAGCGTTGGTTATGGAAGGTCTGCGCTCTGAAACTGTACTTTCTCGCGGCTTGCGAGCGCAG
>CAJXLZ010000156.1 GCA_913056505.1 uncultured Desulfurellaceae bacterium | reverse complement strand
TCTGACCAACGGTACGACAGGGACCCTGCCTATCGTCAGGACTTATACGATAAACTTGAAAGATCTAACATACAATTTTAATTATGTCTAAAGCGTATGACCCATCTGCACGTATTGATACAATGCAGGTGAAATATAAAGTAAATACTACAGGTGATCGTTGGTTCATTCCTTACAATGACAACGGTACTACAGCTGCACAAGTAGCACAATGTAAAAAACAAGTTGGTAACACAGCCGACGGCACAGACGCAGGAGCAGAACAGTAATGCCGGGACATTATGGAAATGTAAAAGTTACTATAAGAAATTTGAAAGTGGTTTACTTAGATAAAGAAAAGAATCTAATTGCCGTTAAAGGTGCTGTTCCCGGTTCCAAAGGCGAGTATGTTAATATACTAAAGAAGGGGAACTAATATGAAGGTGCAGGTTGTAGATAAAGAGGCACAGGTTATGGGAGATGTTGATATACAGGTTGACGAGAAGACATCACCAAATCAGGGAGTTTTGTTTAATAGGGTAACAAGGTCTATACTTATGAATGCAAGACAGGGTACGGCTTCTGCAAAAACCCGCTCATACGTATCAGGCGGCGGAAAGAAACCGTGGAAACAGAAAGGTACCGGAAGGGCAAGGGCAGGCTCAAATAGATCTCCGCTATGGAGAGGCGGAGGAGTTATTTTTGGTCCGACACCGAGAAATTATAATATAAAAATCAATAAAAAAGAGAGAAAAAAATCTTTTAATGATGCTCTTCTGCAGAGGATAGAGGATAATGGATTAGTTGTTGTAGACAATCTGGAGTTTGATAAGCCTAAAACTAAAGATGCGGTAGCTGTGTTGAAAAAATTAGGTGTGAACAAGGCTTTAATTATATTAGACAATAATATGGAAAATGCTTATCTGTCTATGAGAAATATTGATGGAATAGAGATAAGGAACATAAGTAGTTTGAACACATATGATCTATTAAAATTTAGGAAGATAGTAATTCCCAAGAGCATTATTGAGAAAGTGAACAGGAGAGTCGCAAATGGATAAATGGACGTTAATTAAGAAAAGATCTATATCTGAAAAATCTTTCTCTCATCAGGAAGAAGGCAAGTATGCATTTGTTGTGGACAAAAGAGCCACAAAACCTGAAATTAAAAAGGCTGTGGAGTCTTTACTTGATGTTGATGTTGAAAGCGTAAACACAATTAATGTTAAGGGTAAGAGAAAAGTGTTTAAAGGCATAAAAGGCAGAAAAACTTCTTTTAAAAAAGCTATCGTAACATTAAAAGAAGGCGAGTCTTTAAAGGAGTTATAAGAGGTTTGTATGGGTATAAAAAATTATAATCCTGTGACTAATGGTATGAGATTTTCAAGTGGGTCTGATTTCTCCGAAGTAACAAAAAAAAATCCGGAGAAATCCTTAATAACTATATTGAAAAACAATGCTGGAAGAAATAATCAGGGTAATATTACAGTCAGAGGAAAAGGCGGAAGAGTTAAGAGATTTTATCGAATCATAGATTTTAAACGTAATAAGTACGATATACCGGCTGTTGTGAAAGCTATCGAATATGATCCTAACAGGTCTGCAAGAATAGCCTTGCTTGTATATAAAGACGGAGAAAAGAGATATATATTGGCTCCGTTAAAACTACGTGTGGGAGATGTAGTTGTTTCTGGAGAAAATGCTGAACCCAAGGTTGGCAATGCTATGCCGATAAAAAATATACCGGTGGGTAGTTTTGTGCACAATATTGAATTAAAGCCAAAGGCCGGCGGTCAAATAGCAAGAAGTGCTGGTAATATGGCTCAAGTTATGGCAAGGGAAGGTAAATATGCCTATATTAGATTGCCAAGCGGAGAGATGAGGCTTATAAATGTTGAATGCTATGCCACAATAGGCCAGGTCGGAAATATAGAACATTCTAATATTAACTGGGGCAAAGCAGGCAGAATGAGACATAAGGGCAAAAGGCCTATCTCAAGGGGTGTTGTTATGAACCCTGTAGACCATCCGCACGGCGGCGGTGAAGGTAAATCTGGAACCGGTGGCACACCTGTTACTCCTTGGGGTATCCCAACAAAAGGGTACAGAACAAGGAATAATAAGAAAACGGACAAATTCATAGTGACGCGCAGGAAGAAAAAATAAGGAGGCTTGATTAAATGCCCAGGAGCTTAAAAAAAGGTCCTTTTGTTGATGAAAAATTAATTAAAAAGGTTATAAATCAGAGAAATTCAAAGAAAAAGACAATGATAAAAACATGGTCAAGAAGAAGCACAATAGTACCTGATTTTGTAAATGTTACATTTGCTGTGCATAATGGAAGAAAGTTTATACCTGTTTATGTAACTGAAAATATGGTTGGATATAAATTGGGCGAATTTGTCCCCACGAGAAAGTTTACGGGACATAAGGGCGTTGTGCAAAAGAAAATAGGAAAGTAAGGTTGGTGGTTTATGAAAGCAACTGCTAAATTAAAAGGTGCTAGGATATCCCCCATTAAAGTTAGGGAGGTTGTAGGATTGGTTAAAGGCAAAAGTGTCGATGATGCTTTGGTGGTACTTAAATATTCTAATAGAAAAGCATCATTTATCTTAAGGAAAATAGTGGATTCGGCTGTTGCCAATGCCTTGGATAAAGGGTTTGATGTTGATAAGCTCAAGGTTTCTAATGTGGTAGCGAACGATGGTGTAAGAATGAAGAGGTTTCAACCAAGGGCTATGGGAAGAGCAGGAAGAATATTAAAAAGAACAAGCAATATAATAGTTACCCTTGAAGGTTAAGGAGGTTGGTTTTGGGTCAAAAGGTTAATCCTATAGGTCTTAGGTTGGGAATAACACAGAAATGGAAGTCACAGTGGTTTGCAGATAAAGATTTTAAAGAGAAGCTTTTGGAAGATCAGAAAATTAAAAAAGCAATAAAATCTAAATTGTATTATGCCGGCATATCACGTATTGAAATTGAAAGAAAGAGAAATAAGCTG
>CAJXLZ010000155.1 GCA_913056505.1 uncultured Desulfurellaceae bacterium | reverse complement strand
CGCATATCGTAGCCGTAGCTTGACACACCGTAGGAGATAACCCCTTTTCTAACCTGCCTATCTGCAAACGGTTCAATCATACCTGAATTAGCATTTTTAATAATCCATTTATCATTTTTGATACTCATATTTAAGGACCTTCTGTTTTTATTATTTTACCTGCAAAATGGAGTAAAAACCACTTCTTCTCGTTCTTTAATTCCTCTTCATAATCCACTTTGATTCTTTTAAATTCATTTTCGTCAAATACGAGTTTTTTTTCATCTAAGAACTTCTCTAACGCTAAAACATACTCTGCTGTTGCCTCCAAATTTTCTATCACCGCCCATTTTAAGCCTTTTTCAAGTATCATATTTAAGCTATCCAGCACATCTTGATAGGTTGGCTCTTTTATAGGTTCTAAACCGTCTTTTAAAAAATTTTTAGTATTGTAATCCATTCTTAACTCCCATTTATCGCATTATAAACAAATTTAACAAATTCTTTGTTAAATCTCATAAGATGCATTCCTTTTATCTCTTTAGCATATCCCCGTTTCACTATTTTTTCTACAACAGACTCTTCAAACCTAAATCCTTCTATTTTTTGGTCTTTTGCGGATTCCAATCTTGAAATTAGTTCTTTGGGTATAGATATGCCCTGAACATATTTATTCAAGTATAGTGCAGTTTTTATATTAGTAATGGGGAATATCCCTATAATTTTTAAGATATCAATATCCTTTGAGGCTTCCAAAAAATAATCTAATGATTCAATAGAATATATAGGCTGCGTTATAACAAATTTAGACCCAATTTCACATTTTCTTTTAAGTCTATTTCGTATTCCATTTGAATTAAACTTAGAATAAACATTTGATGCCACACCTATAAAAAAATCCGTTTTTGAATCTATATTTTGATTATCAATATTTTTGCCATTGTTCAAATTAGATATAAGTTTAATAAGCTGATAGGTGTTCGTATGATAAACGTTTCTTTCTGGAACATTTTTTATGGCATCACCGCCTATAGCAAGCACACTCCTTAAGCCTAAGCTCCAAGCACCTAGTAGATCCGATTGCAGAGCCAAAACATTTCTATCTCTGCAGGTAAGATTAAATATTGTCGGGAGACCTATTTCATTTTGTATAATATACGATGCAACTATAGAACTCATCCTGAGAGAGGCCATAGGACAATCCGTAACATTTACACCGTCAATAATATTAGATACTTCCCTTATATTGCTTAAGTTAACTTGTAGCCCTCTCGGCGGATTATATTCTACTGTTATGACAACATCTTTTTGGGCCAACGCATTTTTAAATTCCATATTCTTAAAAACTTATAAACACCCCTAACATAGATTTTTGTTTAACATATAAAAATGCAAATCGGCAAATAAAATATCTAACCTACTACCAGCTATACCCTTCCTCTAACAGCTGTCTCATAATAGGAAAAACTTTATCGTATGTCCCTTCAAAATAGCCCTTAATAGTATGCGGCTTTGATATATCAAACGTTATACCTAAATCCTCAAGATGCCTTCTTGTTTTGTCCTCATCTTCTTGATTGAGATCGCCAACAAAAACATCCAAATAACATACACCATCCATAGCCCACTTAGCAGCATTGTAAAATCCCATTAATCTTTTGTTGGAAGATAACTCATGAGACATATAACATACCTCCAAAAACTCAATATTTTCTTTACGTAGTAACTATAATATTTCATTAAAATATTGTCAAATTATTGGCTTGGGATATTTTAGAGTTTTTACAACATTTAGGCTTTGATATCGATATGAACGCACTTATTTCCGCCTTCACGGTTTTCTTTCTTCTTCTCCCGCTCTTTCTTGGCATCTATAATATTTTCTTTTTCATTTTCTGTCTTTAAAACCTGTTCAGCTTTTTTATTTTGTTCCTGTTTGCCTAAAATACCTTTAAATGACTCTCCGACAGCAGCTTGTGCTAACGCATTTGTATTAACTTGATTTTGAGCCTGAGCATTTAATATAACATTCTGAACATCGATAGGTCCAACCATGATAAATCCTCGAAAAAATTTAGGATTTGAATAAAAGATTACCTATAAATTTATACCCTTCCTCTACAAAGATACCCTTTGCGCAAGAATTTTCATTATATGAGCCTATACCGCTCGTGCTTGTGGAATCGTATATCGCAAATGGTACAGGATCTTTTGTGTGTGTTTTTAACTTTACCGGTGTAGGATGATCGGGCAGTACGGCTATTCTAAAATCGTCGTCAAAAGATTCTATTCTTTTTAAAGCATAGCCTACTATTTTTTTATCAAATAACTCTATTGCTTTAATTTTCGTTTTTAAATCTCCCATATGTCCGGCCTCATCAGTAGCCTCTACATGAACATAGGCAAAATCTGTGCCATGTTCCAAAGACTTAAAGGCAGCCTCGATTTTACCTTCATAGTTTGTATCTATAAAAGCTGTAACGCCGGGCACCAGCGGTGTTTCCATTCCTGCCAACTTTCCTATCCCTATCATAAGATCAACAGCACTGACCATGCACCCGCTCTTGTTAAATTTCTCCTTAAATGTAGGCATTGACGGTTTTTTACCCTCGCCCCATAGCCATATGGCATTGGCCTCTCTGTAAATATTATTATTTTTTAATATATCTTTTGCCTCGTCCATTACACTTTTTAAAAAACTGCTCGCCTCGCCATTTGGCAGGTAATTTTTTATAGGTTTATCACTTATATCGTGTGGCGGCGTTGTATTATCTTCTTTGCCATTATGCCAAACCATCAAGTTTCTATAACTCACACCCGCATAAAATTTCACATCATTCCTTGACATTTTTTCATTTAGTAAATCTATTAACTTATGGGCAATCTCCGACTTAATGTGCCCCGCTGAAAAATCAGCCATTATGCCATTTTCTATCTTTACAAAATTGCACCTGTAGGCTACATCGTTATCACCCATCGGTACATCTTTGCTCACAGCTTCCAAAGGCGCTCTGCCTGTATAATATATATTCG
>CAJXLZ010000154.1 GCA_913056505.1 uncultured Desulfurellaceae bacterium | reverse complement strand
AAATTACCGTATTCATGGCCTCGTAATTCTGCGCAAACTAGCATAAATATGGATGATGAAGATTATGATCCTTTATTTGCTTATGGTTATGGTCTTTCATACAAGGATAGCGTAAATCTACCCAATTATGCTGAAGAAAAGCCATTCATTCAATTAGATAAAATAATGTCTTATGTATTTGATGATAATGAATTAGATATAAAAGTAAAAAAACTAGAACAAAGAATTGTTTTTTTAGAAAAACTTTCTGACCATTTAGATTTACATTTAAGAATAGAAAAACTAGAAAATAAAAAATTTGATGTAATACTAGTACAAAATATTCTATTTACTCTAAAGCCAAAACAATTTTTAAAAAAAATCTCATAGACAGCATCATCCGGACTGTCTTCTGTCATATTTATCTCTTCTATGATAACACCCTTTTCTTTATCTAATTCCTTAGCATCTATTAAAGGATTATAGACAAGATCGGATAGTATATCGAAACCCTCGTTTATATAGTCTTTCAAGACATTTATATAGAAACAGGTGCATTCTTTGGATGTAAACGCATTGATTGAACCGCCGAGTTCATCCACCTGTTCTGCTATCTGCTTGTATGTCCTGTTTTTTGTTCCCTTAAAAAGCATATGTTCTATAAAATGCGCCAGTCCTCTTTCATCTTCTGTTTCATAGGCACTACCAACAGGCACAAATATACCCACACTTATGCCTTTGGAATCTGTATTAATTTTTCTTATCTTCATACTATATTTACTGCTTATTATCTGTTAGGAGCGCTTTCCCGCTGACGGAAATTCTTCCGAATTTATCAATGCCTATCACTTTCACCTTGACTGTATCGCCAACCTTCAAAACATCGCTAACCTTATTAATTCTATCTTGTGAAATTTGAGATATATGGAGCAAACCTTCCTGTTTGCCAAGCAATTTTACAAAAGCACCGTAGTTTTCCACACGCGATACAATCCCTTCATAGATATCTCCCTCTTTTATGGTAGCTGTAACTTCCTTAATCATTTCCAATGCTTTTTCCATATCTGCATCAATATCACCATATATATTGACCGATCCATCCTGTGATATATCTATCTTAACACCCGTTTCGTCTATAATACTTTTTATAGTCTTACCACCAGGACCTATAAGATCCTTTATCTTATCACTATCAATATTTAATTTTTTAATCTTTGGTGCATATTCAGATAGATGATCGCGTGCACTTGGCAGGGTTGCAACCATTTTATCCAATATAGATAATCGCGCCCTCTTTGCTTTGCTTAAGGCTGCATTTAAAATTTCAGCATTGATGCCGGCTATTTTAATATCCATCTGAAGCGCTGTTATGCCGTCTTTAGTACCTGCAACCTTAAAATCCATATCACCGTAGTGGTCCTCATCACCTAAAATATCGGTTAATATATAATAGTCCGCATCTGTTTTAATCAAGCCCATAGCAATACCGCTTACAGGTGATTTAATATGCACACCGGCATCCATCAAGGAAAGTGATGAGCCGCATACCGTTGCCATTGAACTGGAACCGTTGGACTCTAAAATATCGGACACCACACGTATAGCATAAGGAAAATCTTCCTCA
Source organism: uncultured Desulfurellaceae bacterium (assembly GCA_913056505.1). Taxonomy (GTDB): domain Bacteria; phylum Campylobacterota_A; class Desulfurellia; order Desulfurellales; family Hippeaceae; genus CAJXLZ01. The sequence continues at coordinate 1,421 of CAJXLZ010000154.1, read as the reverse complement.
TCCGGGATTACAGGTGTAAGTGCCTTTTGCGCCAGCATACCATGGCCGATCTCCCTTCTGCCGGGCGGACCCAATCTTTTCACTTCGTCTGTTGCAAACGGCGGAAAATTATAATGAAGCATAAAACGCTCACGGCTGACGCCTTCTATATCATCAACAATCTGCATGTCCTCTTTAGAACCAAGCGTGGTAACTACCAAAGCTTGTGTCTCGCCCCTTGTGAATACAGCCGATCCGTGCGTATGAGGCAAAACACCCACCTCACAACTTATAGGCCTTATATCATCTAAACCCCTTCCATCTATTCTTATGCCCGTTGACATAATCTTGTCACGTATAATCTCTCTTATCATATCCTCAAAAACAGCTTTTACCTTGTTCTCTATATTATCTTCTTCTTCAAATTCCTTTGATACTTTTTCTATAACATCTTTTCTGATCTTGTCGATGGTGCTGTTTCTTACAAGTTTTTCTTTGATATTAACAGCATCTCGTAGGCCAAATAGTGCAAGACCTCTTATCTTATTTATTATCTCATCGGGAATATCAACAGAAACATATTCTCTTTTTTCTTTACCTGCCTTGGCCACTATTTCATTTTGCATATCAACAAGCTTTGACAACTGTTTCTCTCCAAATATGATGGCGTTCACCATTTCGTCTTCAGACAATTCATTTGATGCAGATTCAATCATGTTGACAAAACCCTTCCCGCCTGCAAGCATAAGATTCAAATCAGAATCATTCATTTGAGCAGTAGTTGGAAAAGCTATAAGTTCAGAATTTATTCTGCCTACCTTAACACCTGCAATTGGTCCGTTAAATGGTATATCTGATAATGATAAAGCACAAGATGCAGCCAATATTCCAATAGCTGCTATATCATCTTCCTTATCTGTATTGATAGTTGTTATAATAACCTGCGTTTCTTGTTTATAATCTTTAGGAAACAGTGGCCTTATTGTTCTATCTATAAGCCTTGATATCAACACTTCATGGATGGATGGCTTCCCTTCCCTTTTCATAAAACCGCCAGGCACCTTGCCTACCGCATAAAATTTTTCCTGATAATTAACAGTTAGTGGAAAAAAATCCATAAATTCTTTTGGCGGTTCTTTGGATGAAACAGCTGTAGCCAAAACCATCGTTTTGCCGAATGTTACAAGACACGAACCGTCTGCTTGCTTTGCATATTTGCCGGTCTCTATGCGTAACAGATGATTGGATACCTGATCTTCCACAAATGTAAACACCGGTTAACCCTTTAAACCAAGCTTTTTTATAACCTTTTTATATTCATTAAAGTTATAATTCTTAAGATATTTAAGCAGTTTTCTCCTTCTTCCTATTAACTTCAAGAGACCCTTTCTCGAATGAAAATCCTTAGGATTTACTTTAAAATGTTCCGTTAGATAGGATAT
>CAJXLZ010000153.1 GCA_913056505.1 uncultured Desulfurellaceae bacterium | reverse complement strand
CTAATCCCAAAAGACTTATACCATTTTTGGCAACCGATTCCGCGTCGGCAGAAATTTCTTCATTTATATTTAACGGACTGCTAAAGTTAGATAAAAATATGAAGATAACAGGCGATCTTGCAAAGAGCTATGAGATAAAAAATGGCGGTAAAACAATAATTTTTCATCTGCGCAGGAATGTGAAATGGTCAGATGGTGTAGATTTTAGCGCAAACGATGTCATATATACATATAAACTTATTGTAGATAAACATACAGCCACGCCCTATTCGGGCAAATATCGCATAATTAAAAATATTTATGCTAAAGATAAGTATACCGTAGTTGTCAATTATAAATATCCTTTTGCGCCAGCTTTATACTCATGGATGATGGGTATTGTGCCTGAGCATATATTAAAAAATGTTAAGGATATAAATACTTGCAAATTCAACATGCATCCCGTAGGCACAGGGCCATACATATTAAAAGAGTGGAAAACATCTCAATATCTTATATTGGAGGCAAATAAAAATTACTTTTTAGGCAAACCTAAGATCAACAGAATTATATATAGAATCATACCTGATGGTACGACAAGATTTCTTGAGTTAGAAAATGGAACGTTGGATATGGCATCGCTCACTCCGATTCAGTATATGTATGAATTTAACGGAGCATTAAAGAAGCGTTACAATGTTTATCTTGAGCCGTCAAGTGGATATACATTTTTGGCGTTTAATTTGAGAGAGCCGTTGTTTAAGAATATAGAAATCAGAAAAGCTATTGAACTTGCGATTAATAGGGAAAAAATTAAAGATGTGATATTGTTTAAGTATGGTATAGTTGCAAATTCCATATATCCTATAAATTCTCCATATTTTTCTAAGGGCAAAAATACAGAATATAATCCGAAAAAAGCACTGCATCTGCTGAAAAAGAACGGATTTACTTTGGGCAAAGATGGATATTTAAGAAAAGATGGAAGAATTTTTGAATTCTCCATAATAACCAATAGCGACAATCCACAACGCAAATATGCTTCGATAATGATTCAGGAATACTTGAAACGTATAGGCATCAAGGTTGATATAAGAATGCTGGAGTGGCAGGCATTTATCAAACTTGTTAACGAGAGACATTTTGACTGCGTCCTTTTGGGCTGGTCTCTATCAAGTGACCCCGATGAATACTCAATATGGCATTCAAAAAGTGATACTAAAGGTGGTTTTAACTTTACAGGTTTCAATAACAAAAAGGTGGATAAACTCATCGAAGAGGGTCGTGTTACCTTTGATAAAAAGAGAAGAAGAGTAATTTATTTAAAGATAAATAGACTTATAACGCAAGAAATTCCCTACATCTTTTTATATTATCCTATATCTATAACAGTAGTAAATAAAAGAATTAAGGGAATAAAACCGGAAAAAGCAGGAATTATGTACAATTTTATCAGGTGGTATGAACAATAATTGTGAGTTTTGAATGTTGAGTTATGAATGATAAATTATATATGGCAGATGTTAAAATTCCTGTTATTCCATTATTTTTATTGTCTACGCACTATCTTTTGTCGTTCTATTAATTTCTATTGTCACCCGCGTTTTTTCCTATCATCCCTTAATTTTTTCTTGTCGCCCAACGATTTTTCTTGTCATTCCCGCGCAAGCGGGAATCCAGAGTCCAGAATTAAGAATGCTATAGTCGAGATTCCGTGTCAAGTAATGTCACCCCGTGCTTGACACGGGGACGGAATGACAGAAAGATAATACGGAATGACAAGAAATATTGGCGCGGAATGACAGAAATGGTGCTGACGCTATACTCTGGATTCCGTGTCAAGCACGGAATGACAAGAGGACAGTACGGAATAACAGAGAGAACAATGTCACCACGCACTTAATAGGGAGACGGAATGACAATAAAGAAAATATCATTCCCGAGATTTTTATTGTCGTTCCTACTATCTTCTGTTGTCATTCCCGTGAAAACGGGAATCCACACTCCAGACTTTGGATTCCGCATCGAGTGCGGAATGACAGTATTGTACTGATGCCATGCTTTAGATTCCGTGTCAAGCACGGAATGACAAAAATGGACGACGTGATAAGTAGAATGGAATTATAGAAAAGGGTATGTCATTTTTGTTTGCCTTTGATCATAAAAAATGTAAATTCGGACTATTTTTTATTGCGCCGCATTTTTCGGCATAATCAAAGAATAACTTAATAGACTCTATTTTTTCGGCATTTAAATCATAAGATATGTTATTTTTAAGATAATCTTTGCACTCTTCTAAGCTTATCAAACTGCTGCTTTTACAAAAATCTCTACATATTTCGCTGATATGTGTTTTGCCCCAATTCTTTGCATCTATAAATAGATCAATAGTGTTTTTCGATATATTTCTATTTGTAATCCATGTTGCAAAAACAAACGGCAGTGATGTCATTTCATACCATTCAGCAGCCAAATCAACGATTTCTCCATAGGGCTTTTCTGATAATTTTTTGAGTGCTTTATCTCCTATTGATAGTTCGCAGTCAGCATCGCCCTCATAAACATAATCCACATTAATGCCGTATTTGAATTTAAAAAGTACCTTTGTTAATGCAACAGATGTGTTGGAATTAGCATCCAATTTGACTTTTTTTACATATTTAATAGGTTTTTTCAGTATAAATATAACACTTTTTACACGCCCATTACTTGATATACAAGCCTCTGGCAATAGCTTGTATCTATTAGATTTTGTATACTCTACTATGGGCACATTTCCCATGTTGACTTCACTGTTTCTTAAAAGATTGGCGCAAATCGATGGCGGAGCCGATATGAAATTCATATCATTATTTATAATTTTCTTTTTAAGAGCATAATAAAGTGGGATGGCATTAAGAAATTCAACCAGAGCAACTTTCATAATGAGTTGATATATCATATTAACAAAACTATTGCAATCTATGAAACTAAAATTTCTTGCATTTATTAATCTATTACATAAACTTACCCGCTATGAATAAGAACCGTGTTAGGGGTATTTTGAGTGCTGTTTTTGCCACTATATTTA
>CAJXLZ010000152.1 GCA_913056505.1 uncultured Desulfurellaceae bacterium | reverse complement strand
GAGTTTTTGTTTACTTTTTGCTCACTCAAAAAGTAAAGGGAATGGTATTCAATGCCGTTTATAAGAAAAGAATAATCCTAATTAGGATTATTTTCATAAAGCGGTTGGCACGATAAGAATAGTTTTTTTACTTGCGATTAAGTCTGGATTCCCGCGTGCGCGGGAATGACACTCCTTTTATTATCATTCCGTACTATTCTTCTGTCATTCTGAGTTCACTTTCTGTCACTTCGTGCTACTCTCTGTCATTCCGTGCTTGACACGGAATCTGGACTATGGATTCTGAGCTTGCGCGGGAATGACAAGAAAAACAGCAATTTCATTTCCTTTTGACTTGATGAAAAGATAATGTTTTACAACGGTCTTTTGCATTTGACGCGATGTTTGTGCTTATATTATCAAATAGGTTTTAAAAAAGTGCTGGAGGCTGCCCTTAATTAAATGTTATAATATAATGTAGTGTTTATAGATTAAAGGTTAGCAATCACTAGTAAAACACTTGCTCAATTATATATTTTGGATAGATAATTATGTTTATAAGAAAAAGGAGAAATTTTATGGATTACAAAAGCATAGAAAATTTTGAAGAGGGTATCATTATTAAAGATGTAGTCAATTTTAAGCCTAAAGATATTTTTGAGTGTGGACAATGTTTTAGATGGGATAAACAACCTAATGGAAATTATATTGGGGTTGCATATGGAAGGGTTATTGAAGTAGAAAAAAGAGAAAATGATATAATTATATATAATACAAATTTAGAAGATTTTAATACCATATGGCATAATTATTTTGATTTAGGGAGGGACTATTCAAAAATTAAAGCAAATCTTAGCAAAGATCCCTTATTAAAAAAAGCAGTTGAGTTTGGTGAGGGCATAAGATTGCTACAGCAGGAACCATTTGAGATATTGATATCGTTTATTATTTCTGCAAATAATAGAATTCCTATGATAAAAAGAGCGATAAATAAAATATGTGAAAAATGGGGAGAACCCATAGAATATAAGGAAAAAGAGTATTATTCTTTTCCGACTATAGAATCATTTCATAGTGCAACGTTAGAAGAATTACAATTATGTAGTCTTGGCTTTAGAGCTAAGTATATAAAAGATACAATTGACAAAGTATATAACAATAAACAAAATAATGTCACCCCGTGCTTTGACACGGGGCTTGATTGGATAAAAGGTCTTGATAGTGATAAATGTCAAAAAGAATTAAAAAAATTTAATGGTGTAGGTCCAAAGGTTGCTGATTGCATAATGTTATTCTCAATGGAAAAATATTCATCATTTCCCGTTGATGTCTGGGTGAAGAGAGCAATGCAGCATTTTTATATAGCACCAGATGTTTCTTTACCTAAGATTCGAGAATTCGCTATAAATAAGTTTGGTTCACTTTCTGGATTTGCACAACAATATCTTTTTTATTATGCAAGGGAAAATAATATTAAGATATAAATTGAAGCAGAGATGTCAGAACATTTGGGCTATGACAAACACGATCCGAAGGGAAAAGGAAGTGGCAATAAACATAACCTGGCGATCAGGCTCACGAAGACACTCAATAATTTTATACTTATAAAACTCGGTATGTTTTGCAACCACCGGCGGCAGTGAAAACAAAATTTGACTTTTTTATAAGCATTTTATATTTTCAATAGATGTTGAAATTTATACATACTGCAGACCTACATATAGATTCATATCCATCCCTATATAAATCCGATGAGAGATGGCAAAAAAGATTTTCAGAAAGCACCAAAAAAAGCTTTGAAAAAATCATAAACCTCGCTATAAAAAATGGTGTAGATTTTATCACAATAGGTGGCGATCTCTTTGATGCTCCGACGCCATCCATAAACGGCAGACTTTTTTTAAGAAAGCAATTTCTTAAGCTTAAAGATGAGAATATCAATGTGTATATTGTAGCGGGCAATCATGACACCCTATCCAACGATTTTTTCAAAGATGTCGAAAGCATAGGCAATGTCTATCTGTTTGATGCTGATATACCGTCTGTTTACCATATCAAGAAAAATGGCGTTAAGCTTGATCTATATGGTATATCTTTCAAAGAACAACATACCGAAAGGGATCTATCGCAAGCTATCATCGAAAAAAGCCAAAACAATAACAGCAATAATCTAAAAATAGCACTTCTCCACTGCAGTATGGATAGATTATCCAATAAAGACAGTGTTTATGCGCCCTGCGCCCTTAACAATCTCATAAATTCCAATATAGATATCTGGCTTTTGGGGCATATTCATAAAAGACAGATTTTGAGCAGACAACCATTAATTATATATTCCGGCAACATTCAGGGAAGGGATATAAATGAAGACGGGGAAAAGGGAGCATATTTGATTAGCATAAAAAATAACGACATAGATTATGAATTCTTGCCGACAGCAGATATAATATTTAAAAGAATAGATTTGGAATATCGTCCTAATAAAACATTTATGGCCTGGATATATGACGAGATAGATAAACTATCACAAAAATATATAGACAAGCAGTATATATTTAGGATACGCCTAAATGGATACTTAAACAAAAAAGAGATAGACAAGATTGATATGGATGATTTAATGGATAGTATTAACGAAAATGCTGAAGACAATATATTGATTGAAAAGATAGAAAACAACTTAAATATAGAGATGCCGGATGATGAACATATCCTAAAAGAGCAAAGCACAAGAAGCATATTTTTGGAAGAGTATAATAAAATTATTAGTAATGGACAAAAGATAGATGTTGAACTTTTAAAGGATAAGAGAGTGATTAAAAACATAATAGGCAATCTGGAATATGATAATGAAATTTTTAAAAAAGCAAAAGCGCTTGCACTTAGCCATTTAACGCAATATGAAAAATGATTATTAACAAGATAGATATATTAAATTTTGGCGGACTTCAAAACCTTCACATCCCAGGGATAACAGATAAAATAAACCTATTTTTTGGATATAACGAAGCCGGCAAATCAACAATCTTGAATTTCATAAAGTATATACTGTTCAATATAAAATATCCCGATCC
>CAJXLZ010000151.1 GCA_913056505.1 uncultured Desulfurellaceae bacterium | reverse complement strand
CGGAATAAATAAAAGGGTATATGATGAGTTGGAACCTTTTGGTGATGCTTTCACAATGGGAAATCACATATGGGATAAGAAGGAGATCTTCAAAGAGATTGAAAGTATGCCTAAACTGATAAGGCCGCTTAATATACCGAAGACTCTTCCCGGTGTTGGATATAGAAAGTTTAATGTTAAAAATAGCGATATATTGGTTGTTAATCTTTTAGGTAGAGTATTTATGGAGCCTGTTGATAATCCATTTGAAGCCGTAAATAATCTTATAAATAAAAAAGAATCGGCTTCCGTGATTAGAATTATTGACTTTCATGCGGAAGCAACGAGTGAAAAAGAGGCTATGGGATGGTACTGCAACGGCAGGGTAACTGCTGTTATAGGGACACACACACATGTTCAGACTGCGGATGAGAGAATCTTAACCAACGGCACGGCGTATATTAGTGATGTTGGTATGAGTGGTTCTAACGATGGCGTGCTAGGGTTTAATGCCGACGAAGCATTGGATAGATTTTTATATTACATCCCCAAAAGGCTGAATGTCTGCAAAAAGGATAAACGAATAAACGGATGTATTATAGATTGTGACACTATTTCGGGTAAAGCGTTGAATATAGAGCGGATTAATGTCAGTGTTTAAATTTGAGTAAAATCAAACACGGCAACCCTTGGAAGATATGAATAGTCATAGATCAGTTCCTTAAACTGATCGAAGCTTTTTACAAACTTTTCTTGATCGTAGCCTATTTCAACTATTAGGTAGCTGCATTTTGTTTTACTCTCCTTGATGAGATCACCTATTACTGCTGTTCCGTTTTTATCTGCAATTAATGCATTTTTTGGTTCATATTTAATTTCTTTCTGTAGATTATTATAATCGTTTTTCTTTATATAAGGGGGGTTAGAGACTATTATATCTACACCTTTATCTAACCATAACAGTTTATCTGAACATATAAATTCCAGTTGAGCATCTAAATGCTTTGCGTTTTTTTTTGCTATCTTTAGAGCTTTAGATGATATATCACTCGCAAAAATTTTTAAGTTCAATAGTTTTGATAAAGTAATAGCCACACATCCGCTGCCTGTACCTATATCAACAATCTTGGGATGATCAAATTTTTTAGAATATTTTATGGCAGTATCAACAAGCAGTTCTGTTTCTGGTCTTGGAATTAGGACCGATTCATCAACATAAAAATCAAAGCCGTAAAACTCTTTGTGATGTGTTATATAGGCAATAGGATAGCCCTCTTTTCTTTTATTAATGAGGTTATCAAATTTATTTAGGTCAGATTCTTTTATCAATACTTCAGGATTTGACAGTATAAAGACCTCATTCTTGTTCAACACAAACTTAAGGAGTATCAGCGCATCCAAATTATACGAGTTACTTGATTCCTTCAATTTATCTGCTGCATATTTCAAAGCCTCTCTTATCGTCATACTTAATGTAATGCCTCTATTACAAGATTGCCATTTTTTATATATGCCCTGAGTATGCCCCTTAAAAACACCTCACCTTTGTTTTTATAGGTTAGATCCACAATACGTTTTATATTATTGTAACTAAGGGAGTAGAAACTATTGCCTATTTTTTTGATCGATTTGGATATAACGCGTGATCTTATAGCATAGTAATCGCTTAGCCTACTTATATCTACAACGGCACTGTTATCAATAAAACTTGCAGCATATAAAAAGTTTTCCTCTGCTATATCATTTATAAATTTACAATCTTCATTCAACAATCTGTTTTCTCGATATAGCGTGTTTACAATGTTGCTGTTATACATTTTGAGGTTGTCCATCAAACTCAATCTAATTTTATTTCTTAAGAAAGACTGATTGCTATTAGTTTTATCGGTGAGAAATTGTATATTATGATAGTTTAAAAACCTCAATATTTCTTCCTTCGTCAAAAATAAAATTGGTCTTATATAAAAATCCCTTTTAACCTTCATAGAAGATAATCCATCAAGTCCGGAGCCTCTCAATAGGTTTATCAGAAATGTTTCTGAAACATCGTTTTTTGTGTGTGCTATAGCAACGCTGTTTAGATTAAATTGAGATGTGGCTCTCTTGAAAAAATCGTATCTTTTTATTCTTGCGGCATCCTCTAAAGATAATTTTTTGAGTTTTGCAAAATCTGGAACATCAAAAGATTCGGAATAAAATTTAATACTTAATGCATCCGCGGTTTTTTTTACGAATAACTCATCCATATCGGATTCGGATCTGATTTTATGATTGAAATGTAGCACCGTTAAATTGATGTGGGGTAGGGTAGTGTCCTCCCTGAATTTTTCCAACATATACATTAGAAAAATGGAGTCAGGACCTCCGGATACTCCTATGCCTATATTATTGCTATCCATATTCAATAGATTATTTTCTATGATAAATTGTTTTACACGTTTATACAAAATAATTTCTCCTCACATTAAAAATAAGCCAAAAACCGAAGATATGAAGATATCTTGATAGATTATAAAAATATTATATAATATAAGCAAGATAATATGGATAAAAAAGGGGGTAATTATGTTAAAGAATAAGGTTATAGGATTTATAGGTGCTGGAAAGATGGGTGGCACGCTAATAAGGGGTTTGTTGAATATGAACATAGATGGCAATAATATCATTGTTTCAACCAAACATGATGTTGAGAGAATAAAAAAAGAGTTCAATGTCAATATAGGTACGAATGCAGAGGTTGCCAAAAGAGCGGATATAATAATTTTTGCAGTACAACCGTTGGATATATTTGATTGTCTTAAGGATGTCTATCCCTATATCGATTACAAGAAACTGCTTATTTCCATAGTTGCCGGTGTAAAAGTAGAAACAATGAGAAATGCTTTAAAAAATAAGGGCAGATTTGTGAGGGTTATGCCTAATGTTGCTGCTTTTGTTAATGAATCTGTATCGGCAATATATTGCGGTCCTAAGACTACAAATGATGATGAAGAAGCAGCTATAGCCATAATGAGTCTTATAGGTAAGACCGTTATAATATATAATGAAAAATTCATGAATGCTGTTACGGGCTTATCCGGCAGTGGTCCTGCTTATATATTTGA
>CAJXLZ010000150.1 GCA_913056505.1 uncultured Desulfurellaceae bacterium | reverse complement strand
AAGAAAACAGGACTATTTCAAAGTATAATAAATTTTTTCAAGGAATAGAGTATGTTTTTCGATTTTTTCAAAAGAAAGGAAAAGAAAAGTTCAGATACGGCGAGAGAAAGACTTAAAATTATATTAGCACATGAAAGGTTATCAAACAAAGCGCCTTTCTTGGATGATTTGAGAAAGGATATAGTAAAGGTTATATCTAAATATGTGGAAATAGATTCAAAATCAATAGAGGTTAATCTGCAAAAAGATAATTCTATGGAAATGTTGGAAATAAACATACCTATGAAATAATTTTCGGAAAATGAAAGCTCATTTTTACATAAAGGGCAAGCTATTATATCAAGTAGCTCTTTTGATATGGTCATAATAATCACCAACTGTTTTTTCTACAATTTCTATAATTTTACTTACATCTAATGAATATTCAGATGGCAATATAATAAGTTTTATACCTGCCGCATCAAGCGTAGATTTTATAGCCATTTTTGATGACATCTTTGCTTTATTTTCTCTGTTATCAATGAATATTGCAAGTTTCGGGTGCAGCCTGTATCTGTCAACCATTAAAAAGTCTACAAATTTTCCCTGTATTTTTAGGTAGGCGTTGCGGTTCTCCCTTGGAACCCAAACAAAGTCCGTTAATTTCATTTTAGGAAATACTTTCATATTATGTCTATAGCCAACACTGCACAAAGCATTATAAACTGTCCTTTCCGATTTTGATAAAAGAAAATCCTTAGGTTTATAAATTGAGCTATCTTGCTCCACTTTATATTTTTTGTTTCTTATAAAAAAATAAGATACTAAAAGCAACACTATCAACGAAACAATTACGAGCAACCACATAGATAAACATCCTTTTTACTTAAAATACACTCGTGTCAATACACTATTTTCCATAAATTAGCCAGCAAATTTTATATTTTAAAGATTTTGTATATATGCCGGAATGAACAGTTTGACTAATAGTGCTGTCTATACTATACTAAAAAATATGGAGGATGTTGCGCTGCTTATATGCGGTTTCATTGTGGGTATGCTGGGGACACTGCTCGGAATAGGCGGCGGCGTCATAATAGTGCCGACACTTGTGTTGCTGTTTGGATTTCCGATGCATTCTGCCATAGCGGCAAGCCTCGTTGCAATAATAGCCACAAGTTCAACAGCCACAGCACACAATATTAAAACAGGTATAGTGGATTTAAATTTTGGCATAAGCTTAGAATTAACAGCATCCATATGCGCAATGGCAGGAAGTATAATAAGCATCTCATTAAATGGAAGGGTTGTATCGGTAATTTTTTCTATAATACTTTTTGTAACTGCATTGATCTATTATTTTAAAAGAAATATTGAAATTTCATCTATACGAGCAGAGCAAAAAAGCAGCTTATTCAGCGGAAATTTTTTTGACCCATCCAAACAAAAAATAGTTTATTATTCTGCTCAACATTTAGTGCCTACATTTATCATATCGGGATTGGCCGGATTTATATCAGGTATGTTAGGTGTTGGGGGCGGTATATTCAAGGTCCCGGCCATGAATTTGGTATCAAAGTTGCCAATAAAAGCGGTAGCAGCTACGAGCAATTTTATGGTAGGCATAACGGCGTTATCAGGCGCCATTATCTATTTTAAATCAGGATATCTTGATCCCAAGATTGCATCAATAATCATTATAGGCGTTGTCTTTGGTTCCAAGTTTACTTTATGGAAATTTAGAAAAATTACAGACAAAAGAATTAAGCTTATATTTATGTTGTTTTTAATTTTTGTATCTATCGAAATGTTAATCAAGGCGATTTAAAATGAGAGAAGTATTATCAAAAATATACAAGTTCGGTGTTTATACAAGTTTTTTTATAATATTCATAGCTATTTTGGAAAATATAATTACTGGGCATAAAATAAATACATACAATACAATTAATATAACCTCCATTTTAAAAGGCGTATTCTGCTTAAACAGCAGTGACACATTTTATTTTGCCATTATGATATTGATGATGACGCCCCTAACAGCCATTATTTATGCCTGCGCATCATTTTTTGCAGATAAAAATTATAAAATGTTTTTCGTATCTTTCTTACTTATAGCGGCTATAGCATCTGCCATTATTTTTAACTTCAGATAAAAAGTAGTGCATATAAAAAAAGCGGGCAGATTAAAATAACCTGCTCGCTTTCACTTCGTTTTAACGATTAATTGTCGATATTATTAAAAACGATCCCTTCTCGGCTCACGTTTTTTTGCTTCATTAATACGCAAATTACGCCCGCCCATCTCAACGCCATTTAACGCCTCAATAGCACTACTAGCCTCATTTTCATCCAATTCAACAAATCCGAATCCTCTTGACCTTCCTGTCTCACGGTCGGTAATTACCTTTACAGAACTAACTGTTTCATAATCTGAAAAAACACTTCTCAAGTCCTCTTCAGATGCGCTAAAAGGTAGGTTACCGATATACAAAGTCTTAACCATAAAAAAACACCTCAAAAATTTACTTTACCAATACCATATAATTAGTACCGGCAATTCCTTGAAAACAACTCATGTAATATGTCTGCAAGGTTCTTATGGAGAATAATATTATAATAAAATGAATAAGTCAAGCTAAATATAGACATTTGATTAGTATATGTATAAAATATTTTTCAAATAGGAGGGATAAAATGGTTGTTGTGAAAAATTGTTTGGATGTTCCAAAAGAAAATGTAGAAGAGGCGGAAAAAACTCAAATCCAGTGGCTTATAGCGGAAAAAGACGGCGCTGAAAAATTTTTTATGAGATTGTTCACAGTTCAGCCAAACGGTAGCACACCTTTGCATTCTCATAATTGGGAACACGAAATATTCGTTCTTAAAGGAAATGGTAAGGTTGTAACGGAAGATAAAAACATAGCACTAAAAGCTAAAGACGTGGTATTTGTACCTGCAAACGAAAAACACCAATTTGTGAATACAGGCGATTCCATATTTGAATTTATCTGTCTTATTCCTAAAATATGATACAATGTCTGATAAAATAGAGTATACAAAAAAATTAATAAAGCAAAAAAATGTTGTGGCTTTCAGTGGCGCGGGTATATCGATTGCTAGCGGTATGCCCGCCTTTAGGGG
>CAJXLZ010000149.1 GCA_913056505.1 uncultured Desulfurellaceae bacterium | reverse complement strand
CCTGTAAGGTGTAAACTCGGCAGTCATTACAGTCATCGGGCATATTTAGTCTTGCCCAGGAGTATCCCACCGGGATTTTTATTTTATTTTTGCGGATTATTTTAATGACGGGACGGTCTTTTTGGGTGTCGGAAAGAGGGAAATCTGCTAATCGATTGATGGAACGTCCTATTGATTCATGGGCGGTATAACCAGTTATTTTTTCAGCAGCCGGATTGAATGAGGTTATAACTCCTTCGCTATCAACCGTTATTATTCCAGAAGAGATATCTGCGAAAATTTGTTTGTAGAGCTGGCTGAGCCGGTCAAAATTTTGAGCGGCGGCAGTCAAGGCGTTTTCGGTATAACGTTGACGCTGGGCGAGGAATGAACTGAGCAGGGCGACTAAATAAAATGACACCCCGTAGATGGAGAGATTTTGGAAGAAGAAACTGGGTAGATTATGAATTGCCTGGCTTAAATTACCAGGCATATGGTTAATTATACTAAATTGCTGGATAGTGAGAACAATGGTGTAATTGAGCAGATTAAAAGTAGCAATAAGCAGGCCGCCGGATTTGAAGAATAATAGACCGCTGCTTATCACCGGGAAAAAATAAAGAAATGTAAATATTGAATGGCCGCCGCCGCTGAAATATACAATGATACCGGCCAGGATTGAATCGACCAGAATCTGGATCAGGGCGAATAGACGATATCTTTTAGTATGATTTAGCATCTTTGCCGAGACAATGCTGAAGACGTATACAGCAAAAATGAAGACCAATATGTGGGGGAGGGGGGCTATAAACAGGCTGGGTAAACTGATCAGGAGAAGGGAGGTAATGCCCAAAAAAAGAGATAAAACGATGACTCTGAGGAGGAGAAGTATTTTTATATGGCGTCGAATTACTTCCGGGGCTACCGCGCTTTTGTCGAGGCATTGGCTAAGGGAGGTCAGCACATTTGATTCCATATTTTTTGATTTTATAACGCATGAAAAGAGGTGTTTGTTTGCTAATTATTTTTTAAAATTAATTTATAATAAGCATCTTACGCCACTTTTCTTGTTTTTATTTTAGTTTTTAGGTTGTCTTTTATTATATACTATACTAAATTTGTATAGTATATAATTTAGGATATAAAGTGTTATTTTTATTCAAAAGAGAATTTGATTTTGCAATTAGAATTTCTGCCTATCTTGGAGGATATTATCAAAAGGATATTATCTCGATAAATACACTTGCTTCAAAACTATTGCTTACAAAACCATATACAACCAAATTAGTTTACAAACTTAAAAAAACTTCCATCGTTGGAACTGAGCAAGGAACAAATGGCGGTGTTTACTTAAAAATAGACCCAAAGAAATTATCTCTTTTTCAGATTTTAACTTCCGTTGGACTTGACAAGACAATAAGTGAATGTATTACAGAAGATAATTTTTGTCCCCTTCCGGCACCATGTAATATTCATAAATTTTTTATGGACGAAGAAACTAAAATTATAAATCAATTAAAAAGAAAAAAAATTTCGGAATTTGTTTTTACTGATTCTGACTTAAAATATACATAATGTTAAAATTCAAAAAAACAAAGGGGTAAAATATGGATGTAGTTTCTATTGCGAGGTGGCAATTTGCTATCGTTACAGTCTATCATTTTTTCTTTGTACCTATTACTCTCGGTTTAACAATTTTTATAGCTATTCTAGAAACTTTATATGTTAAAACGGGTAATGAAGACTACAAAAAAATGACAAAATTCTGGGGGAAACTCTTTTTAATTAACTTTGCTATTGGTGTTGCCACCGGTATTGTACAAGAATTCCAGTTTGGTATGAATTGGTCGGAATATTCCAGATTTATGGGAGATATTTTCGGTGCACCATTAGCAATCGAAGCTCTCCTTGCCTTCTTTATGGAATCAACTTTCCTTGGTTTATGGATATTTGGTTGGGATAAACTTTCTAAAAAAGTCCATCTTGCAACAGCTTGGCTTGTTGCCATAGGCTCTAACTTGTCGGCATTTTGGATATTAGTTGCTAATTCATTTATGCAGCAGCCTGTTGGATATCACTTGGCAAACGGTAGAGCCGAAATGACCGATTTCCTTGCTATTATTACAAACGGACATGTTTGGGTACAATTTCCACATGTATTTTTTGCAGCAATGAGCACAGCAGCATTTTTTGTTATTGGAATAAGCGCATGGCATATGTTAAAGAAAAGTAAAAATATTGAACTTTATCAAAAATCTTTTAAATTGGCTGCAATTTACGGTCTGGTTGGCGTTGTATTAGTTGTTATTGAAGGACATGCGCAAGCACAATATATGACTAAAGTTCAGCCAATGAAAATGGCTGCTGCTGAAGCTCTCTGGAATACAGAGAACCCCGCGGCTATGTCTTTGTTCACAATTGGGGATGAAAAAAATAGAGAAGATGTATTCGCAATTAAAATTCCAGGGTTATTAAGTTTCCTTTCTCATAACTCATTTGAGGGCGAAGTTAAAGGAATAAATAATTTACAAAAAGAATATGAACAAAAATACGGTCCGGGAGATTATGTTCCGCCTGTAGCAATATCTTACTGGACATTTAGAGCGATGGTGGGAGCGGGAACTTTAATGCTACTATTAATTTTATATGCTTTGTTTAAAGCAAGAAAAAATGATTTCAATATTCGCGTATGTTTGGCTTGCTAAACTATCTAAACACTCTTTCAAATATCTACCGTAGTTATAGTTGTAGACCAAGACACTCACTAATGGTTTTTCAGGGTTATATATTTCAGGTTTAAAGACAGACATCAGATTTAATATTTCCTACAAATTTTGACAGTCACAAGAGCAAAGCAAAAACAGTTCCAACTATTTATGAAACCGAACATTCTTAACTAACCCAATAAGGTTAATCCACTCGCCCAGTACTCGGCAACATTGCCATTATGAGCTCTACGATTAAAGGTTAAATCATAGCCGTATGCCTCAAAATGAAATTCTGCATTTTCTGAATCCGACTCTAATCCTGATAACCACAATAAAGGTGGGTACCCATCTTCTCTTAACAATAAGTTAGGAGCCGCGACAAATGCGGCAGCAGTATCGTATCCACCCGCCAATAAACACTCATCAGGCAATGATGCCATACGCTCTCTTGCTGCTGGGATCGAGTACTCTAAT
>CAJXLZ010000148.1 GCA_913056505.1 uncultured Desulfurellaceae bacterium | reverse complement strand
AAGCTTAAAGATAAAAAAGAAAATCCTAAAAAATACAAAAAAGAAAATGAAAAGTTATTTGAAAATATTTTAGGTAACTTAAAAGTTAAACCAGCTAAAACAGCTCTATTAACAGAAGACCAAAAGAAGGACCCAAAAATAATTGAAGTTCCATTTGGTCCAAGTTTTAAAGAAGAGATTGAAAAATATGAAAATAAGCCGCCTCTCGATTACGATATTATTTACAATTTTGGAATGAAAAATAATAAAGAACTTTACCAGAAAATCCACATAAATATGTATAAAAATAGAGAAAAATTCCCCCAGATTTTAAAGGAAATTTTGGCTTTGTATAGCGCACCTATAACTAACGAGGAAGAAGTTAGAAAGAATTTAAAGAAAATTGGCCTAATACTTGAGAGAAATAAAGACAAAGTGACTGCAATTCAATTGTTAAATCCCCATCAGGGGAAAGGTGCAAATTCTCTTAAATCAAATTCCATTAGGTTAAATAATCTTTCTTCTTTCTGGCTCAGAGAATATCTAAAAATTATTGGAACTTATGAAAGTATGATTATCAAAGATGTAAAAGTAAGTAATAAAAGCTGGGATACAAAATTTTATGTTATTGACCCATTTAACATAGAATATAGCTGGCTCTCAAATATTTATAGAGAATTTAAGCCACATGTTGGCGGAAATACTCCATTCAAATTGGATATTCTTTCAATTCTTATTTATACCAAAGAGTTAATAAAGCATCTTTCAGAATATCAGAATAAAAAGTCGCATTTTTTACAACGCTTAAAACCTAAAAATATCGTTCAAGGATTCAAAACCGCCTATCAAAAAAAGATGGGACAGAATAAGTCCATTGCCAACATTGGCTATCTTAGGCTCCCAGAATTTATTGAAATAAGTTCTTATGAAGAAGGACAAAAATGGATAGACATCCTTGATGAACATATAGGAATAATAAGACATATTGACGAAAATAATAGTTCTACCACTTCATTACTGCAGCATTATCGCCAATTTATTTCTACTGGAGATTGGGATAATTTCTTTGATTTCTATTTTGACTATGCTACACTCTTAATGAATGATATAGAAAAAAGACAAATGTATTTAAAGGCTTTTACAATAAAAAACTTAAAGGAGGTATTTATGACAGAGAAAAAACTTGCACCAATCCTGGAATCGCAGGGATTCCAAAATGTAGCAAGAGCAATAAGAAATGCTACAATTGGTGCTCAATATGCAAAAGCAAGAGGTGACCAGAGATTTGATGTTCATTATGGAATAGCACAGGACTTGAAGAGAAAATCACCATACAAAAAGGACCTTGTTGAATATCTCTCTGAATTTATTGCTCTCTACAATGCTGAAACTGCAAGGTATGTAGAGCATCATTCTAAAGAATTTAAGGAAGGTAAAGTAAGGGCAACTGTAAAAACAGAGGACATTAAAGAGGTCATAAATCTTATTGATGAATATGGCTCATCTGTCGTTGGAAAGCTTCTTGCCGCTTATGGCTATGCGCTTGAAAGGAAAGAAATAACCTCAGAAAATGATGAGGAAAAATAATAAATAAAAAATAAGGAGGTAGCAATGTCAGGAAAAAAAACAAATTAGTTCTCTTTCAATTAGTGGGAGAATCACACTTGATATGCATTCTCTCAACAATGAAGGAGGGGAAGGAAACCAGATTTTAACAAGACAGGTAACCATTATTAACAAAGAGGGAGAACCTGTAACGGTAAATGCAGTAAGTGGGGATATGCTGAAGCATATTCAGGCAGAACACTTGTATAATATTGCAATAGAGACGGGTCTCAAGCTCTGTAATTCCTGCAAAGTTTTCAATGCCAATAGGATAACAGGTGATGAAGAATTTACAAAATCATTTAAAAAAACGGACCCAGATGAAAAAGTAATGGATTTGTTATTAAAGACATGTGCTATAGATGATATGGAGGGTGTTTTAGTAACTAATAACAATAAGAATTTGCCTCGCAAGTCCGTAGTGGAGTTTGGCTGGCTTATTGCTCTTCCAGAAGCAAGTAAAACAGAAAACTTTTTCCATGTTAAACTTGTACCAGATGCAGGAAAAGAGACTGGCAAAGGAGAAGAAGGGGCAAATGTAGGGCAAAATATTTTTCATCGTCCTGCCAATTCTGGCGTATATGCCCTGGTTTCTAACTTTGATCTTTGCCGTATAGGATACAACGATATCTCAAAGGTCTATGCTATTGATGATACTGAGCGACAACAACGATATCAAGCACTGCTTAAATCCATTCTATATACTTTTTTAAAACCAACTGGAGCGATGAGAAATACCCAAAATCCCCATATAGTAAACTTTGAAGGTGTGATTTCATACTCTTCAAGTTCTATTCCTGCCCCAACGGTAAGTGCTTTGAATGATAACTATGATAAAGAAATAAAAGGGATAGCCGAAAACCTTAATAAAATTGTTGAGGGTAGCATAGATGTTGAGGAATTTTCCTCACTAAAGGAGTTTACTGAAAAGTTCCAGATGATTATAAATAATACGGAGCCGGTAAAATTGGCAGAGAATAAAAAGGAGAAATAAATGTGGTTGGAAGTGGTATATAGACCTACTACTCTTTTTTCTTTAAGGCAAAGCCGGGCAACAAGTTCAGGAGCAAAAAGTCTCCTTACACCTTCACCGTACGCCGTAAAAATGGCATTGCTCAATGCAATTATTACTTATGATTCGATTCAGTTAGCAAAGGAGAATTTCAATTTAATTAGAGATTTAGAAATGCGTTTCTCTCTTCCAGGAAAACTGGTTGTAAATAACTGTTTCTTGAAAATACAAAAAGAACCTCATTCAGATAAAAAGAAAGAACATCCTGAAATAAATTTCCAATCAACTGTGGGGTTCAGAGAATATGTATACCTTGCTGGTGATGTTAAAATTGCTTTTATGGTTGAAGACAATAAAATAAAGAATTTCCTGAAACAATGGTTTCCATTAATTAACTACTTTGGCAAGAGGGGCTGTTTCTTCCAGTTTATTAAATTTAAAGAAACAAGAAATTATGTTCAAAGGGTATTAGAAAATTATAATGTGTATAGATATATTTTACAAAAAAAACCAATTAAAATGAAAAACTTTTTTAGAAATGACCCATTGTTTTAAATGACGAAAATACAAAATAATAAAATAATCAAATTTTTATTAATTATTTTA
>CAJXLZ010000147.1 GCA_913056505.1 uncultured Desulfurellaceae bacterium | reverse complement strand
CCTTTGAATTTGACTTATATCAATACCGAGATTTGCAATCTTTTTTTGTGTTGAGAGTGCAAATCCCGTAAAGATCGGCTGCACAATCATTGCATTCCATTGAATGGAATTTTTATCACCTATATCCATTTTACGATCTACACCCATTATATTAGAAATAGCATAAGGTCTATTTTTCAGTCTTGTAAAATTATATTGGAATGAAACCTTGGGAAACATATTATCCCTTGAAATGTTATAATGCTCAACAGCAGCTCTTTCTTTTTCCAAGGTTTCCTTGATTAAGGTGCTGTTTTTTAAAGCCGCATCTATCGCTGTATCAAGATCATAAACTTTAGCACTTGAACTGTAGCAGAACAGCAATATAAAAGAAATCAACAGGATAGATGTTAAAAAAATAGATCTTTTAGCCATTCTTAACCTCCAAACTTTCAAATGCAATTTTATATAATAATTTAGTTTCAATTGCAACTAAATTTAATAGTTTGTTTTTCTCTCATCTATATTGCTTTATCATTTGTGAATCAGCCCATACAACCGAGCGCTTTGTGTAATATTGGGGTCATACTAAAAAAGTTGTAACAAGTGCGATTATCTTTTTATCTTTATTAATATTTCATAATCCAAAGCATTTAATTTAATATCTATATTTTTACTAAAATCACTTTCATAAAGGACATTGCCTTGTATATCTTCCATCAAAATCTTATTACCATATTTGCGAATAGTCGCTATATGTTTTTTCTCATTATTGCTTGTTTGGATGAGCATCTTTTCATTGCCAAAGTTTTCCAACATACCTATGAGCTTGCTGTTTTTGTAAAAATAGTTATTGCCATCTTTATTGCTTTTTACATCGCAGTCTTTTAGATCATAACATCCAAGCAGATTGAAGATTTTTAATAAAATCTGCTTTTTTATCTCTCTGTTTACGTTGAGATCATACTCCTTAAAACTGTTTTCTTTTATAAATTGATCTTGAGAGATAACGCCTATCACCTGTATCTTATCTGCATAAGGCACATATACAAGTATCAGCTTTTTTGTAAGGGTGTATCTAAAAATACTCTTTTTACCACTTTTTACAAAAATCAGTTTTTTAAATGAAGGTGTTGCCTTGTAATATTTACTGCCAATCTTTATGACAACGGCTTGTAAATCATACTCTTTGAGTATTTTTTGATCCAAATTTATATCGGATACATTATTTAGCGTATAAACAACGCCATCAGCAATCAGCTTACCACTTTGAATTGAAAAGTTTGTATGTTTGGCATAAGGTGTATCTGATAGCCACTTTACATTTGGATTATATTTTTCATAATAGGTTGCATCATAGGAAGCATTTGCATATGCAGGGAAGAAAAGCAAAATAGCAATACAAACAAAACGCATTTTTTAACCTTTTGCATCCTCTTAGTTTATTTCAATTTTAAATTTACAAAAAAACTCTTTTTATTCAAGACACACTATCTAAATTAACTATGTAGTCAACCCTTAAAAATCTGCCCCAAGGCCATAAGCCAAATTTATTATCTCTTCTTGAGGTTAAATCACAAGATCTAACACTTAAATATCAGCCTCAAAAAGTGCTAAAAACAAAGGACTCTTTTGTAAACGATGAATCGATAATGAAAATCCTGTATCTGGCGATTGAGCGCATTTCCCAGTATAGCCCCCAGCAGGTTACCCAAAATAAATTGTTTTGCCCCTACATCAGTGTTTATGTTTCCACCACTATATGGGGCTGTTGAGCCGGAACGTGCTCTTGGTTTACAATCCGTGCCTGTACTAGGACAGTTACATGTACAATCATATACAACACCCTTATAGCTGTCGGTCCAGCTTTGTCCGCATTTATAAGATCTCCTTCCATCCATAGAAAAACACCCAACCTTCTGAGCTCCTGCCCACGATAAAGCAGCGGGTGCAAGGAGTAAAATAGATATCAACAGCATTGTTAAAATCTTATTCTTTATTTTCACGATTTGGGGGTCAGATACTGTGGTCAAAGTCAAGCCTAAAATACTCCCCTGTTAACTTATTTGTAAAGTTAAGCAATTGAGAACTCCACCCCATTTTTATAAATTGCGTGTGCTATTAATACCAATTTCCTCATAGCTGCTATAAGAGCCAGTTTTTTGGGTTTATGATTTTTTATAAGCCTTTCATAAACTGCCTTTACCCTCTCATTATGGATTATGGCATTTAATGTGGGAAAATATAATATCTCACGCACAGTCCCATTGCCGTTCTTACTAATTTTTCTCCTACCATTTACAGAAGTCCCTGACTCCTTTCTTGTTGGATCTAAACCTACTAATGCTGTTATCTGGGAGCGATTTGTGTCTTTATAATTTTTAAATAAATACAATAAGGTAATTGCGCTTATTTTACCAATCCCTGGAATTGTCAGAAGATTATAGTAATCTTTCTTTAATTCCCGATTTTTCTCTATGTATTGATTAATTGCATCTAAAATCTCCTTTTCAAGCTGTTTGTTTCTTTCAAGCTCATGTTTTAAGGTAATTAAAAGTCTCTTAGGTGCGTTTTCATTGTATTTTAGTGCCCCAATATGATTTGAGATGGAAATTCTTGTCTTAAGCACAAATTCATAGCTTGAGAGATAGGCAGATAATACTTCAACATCCTTATTTATCTCGGGGATCTTTATATCATCTGAATCAATAAGGTTTTTAAATGCATAAAGTGTCATAGCATCGATTTTATCTGTTTTTGAGCGATTGCCAATTACCTTTGCAAAATTAGAACTCCTTTTAGGATTAATGATACAAGCGTTTATCTGGTTGGTGGCACAAAACTCCTTTAGATAATTAGAATATGGACCTGTAGACTCAAAGATGACTACTAAATCATCAAATGTTTCAAACCTCTCTTTAAGGTATGATTTTAAAGCCCTCAGAGCCCTTTCATTTTTGAATGTTAAATCTTTTTTACCATCAAACACAGAAAGTTCTTGTTTTGATACATCAACTCCTATATAATTAGTCATAGGAAACCTCCTATAATTTTATTAGGAGAGTTTGTGATGGGCAGGCCCTTCCCATAGCCTAACCTCGTGACAACGCAAGCTGAAGTGGCTCTTGCCATTTCGCTTCTGATACTGTTCAAGCTTGTGGAGGGACGGTCCATCTGACCCACGAACTGGTTACCAATCGATAATCGTTCCGGTCTCGCTTGACCTAGCCAACCACTAAACTCTTCAGAAGCAAAATATAGCATTATTTAATCTCCACTTCTATGCTCTTATAGTACGAGGTCT
>CAJXLZ010000146.1 GCA_913056505.1 uncultured Desulfurellaceae bacterium | reverse complement strand
GCATATCTTTTAATTGCCTATCTATAATTTTCATATTTTTTACTAAAGCTATGTAGTACAAAATAAAATTACTCCCCGCAAACAGAAGCATTCCAATTATAAAAAACCAGAAAAAACCTCCTATTCCAAGAGTGTGCCATAGTATGCCGCCTATAGAAAGCATTAAAAATGTGATTCCGGTAAATAAAAATAATTTTAAATCCATCTGACTCCTCCACTAAAAAATAAATGCTACTAAAAGTTATAACTGTATGTTAAACATATGTCAACTTAAATCTTTTATGACAAAAGAAATCTGTAATATACTATTAAAACGCTATATTGAGTCAGTTTGTGTGCTGGCTTGCCTGAAAGCAAGCAGGTGGGTAGCACGCACATTGAGCCCTTTATTTTTCTATACCTATCCTCGCAACCACGCCTTCTGTATAATAGTGCTTTATTTCTCTCATTTCTGTTACAAGATCTGCAGCATTAATCACGTCATCAGTTGCATAACGCCCCGTTATTATTAGCTCCACATTATACGGTTTTAATTTTATTAACTTAATTAGGTCATCGGATGAAAATAGTTTAAAAAATACTGCTATATTTGCCTCATCCAGCACTACAACATCATATCTATTTTCTTCAAAGGCGTTAATAACAAAATCATAGCCCTCTTTGGCCTTTTCTATATCATCTTTGGTGGGTTTAGAGTGTATAAAATTCTTTCTTCCAAATTGCTTTACTGTGATGTTGTCAAATCTTTTCAAGGCTTTGTGTTCGCTATACTCCAATCCTTTGACAAACTGCACAAATAAAACATTCAATCCCGCACCTGCTGACCTTATTGATAATCCTATAGCTGCCGTTGTTTTTCCTTTACCATTTCCTGTATAAACTTGAACATAACCCTTTCTTAAGCCATTCATAACAGATCAGCCTCTATAGTTTTCTTTTCCTTTAGCAGAAATGACTTGCCTATGGAAGACAGAGATTTGTAAAACAGCGGTACTTTATCAAATTTATATAGATCATCAAGAAAATCAAATATCCAGCTAAATAGGTGTCCTGTAAAAAATTTATCAAATACCGGCAGGCATCCCTTAGTATTCTCTATTAAAAATGCCGCAAACTCGAGCTCAAATGTTATAAAGTCAGGAAACTCTTTGTTGTCAAAGGTTTCTAAGCCACAATCCGAATATATTTGATTCAGTTCATTTGAACTTTCACTCACCAATAATCCTTCTTTATAATAGGATTCATAGGGATGAAGAGGCACACTCGGATAATTAGAGACAAATAGAGATGTGTATATTCCCTGAAGCTCATTTTTTGTTTTATTGCTTAATTCATTTAGACCTTTTTTGAGATTTCGTATTCCGGTTATGCGGTACCCATTTTTATTTAAAGCAGCGTAACTTTTTTCAACTAACGATGCCGATTTATCCAAAATATCGCAAAAACCTTCCTCCGGATAGGTAAAACCTATGCTCAAAAATTTATACATTGCTATTCTATCATTTTTCATAAGATCTCCCTTTTAAAAAACATAAGAATTTTCAACACTACTTTCAAGAATATAATATTAAATTATGTGTGTCAAATTTTGAGGTGCTCCAAAACTTGATTTTTTATTGTTTAGTATTATTATTATATGTTAAGGAGGAACAATTATGAATATCAATACATCGATGAGCGGCATTTTAAATGCCTTCAAAAGAGAAGATATAACTGCCCAAAATGTAGCAAACTTAAATACTAAAAATTATAGAGCGAAGCAAATGGTGAATCAAACATTAAAAGATGGTGGGACAGCAGGTGTTGTAAAAACAGATAATAATCAGGCTGCAGAAAATCCAAACAATGTGGACTTGGCTCAAGAGATGATAAATAATATAAACAACTTAGAACAAGAAAAAGCCAATACAAATGTTTTAAGATCCCAAAACGAGATGATAGGCAGCCTGATCGATATAAAATCCTAAATTATATTTTTTTGCCTAAAACACCAGCAAGCGCTCTCATCTGCACCATTAACTCACGAAATTCCTCTATATTCAGCTGTTGTATAGCATCAGATACGGCAATTTCAGGTTTATAATGCACTTCTATTAGCAAGCCGTCTGCTCCGGCTGCAATAGCAGCTTTAGATAAAGCAGGTACATATTCTCTTTTCCCCCCAGAATGTGATGGATCAATAAAAATAGGCAGATGTGTTTCTCTTTTTAACACAGGTACTGCGGAAATATCCAATGTGTTTCGTGTTGCGGTTTCAAAAGTTCTAATACCCCTTTCACACAATATGACATTCGCATTGCCTTCGCTCATAACATATTCTGCACTCATTAGAAATTCCTGTATAGTGCTTGCCATCCCTCTTTTTAATAAAACAGGTTTATCTGTCTGCCCAACCAATTTTAGAAGAGAGAAATTTTGTATATTACGTGCACCTATCTGCAGAACATCGGCATATTTTAAAACAACATCTAAATCTTTAGGGTTCATAACCTCTGTTACAATAGGCAGTCCCGTTTCCTCTTTTGCCTCTTTTAATAATTTTAAACCCTCTTCACCCAATCCTTGAAAACTATAAGGTGATGTCCTCGGCTTGAATGCACCCCCGCGTAGAAGTTTTGCTCCATATTGTTTAACGCCTTTGGCAGTTTCAATTATCTGCTTACGATTTTCAACAGAACAAGGACCTGCTATAACTGTAAAATTATCACCGCCTATCTCTACACCATCTACATGAATTATCGTATTATCTTTCCTATTTTCTTTGCTAGCCAGTTTATACGGCTTAGACACCCTGTAGACAGTCTCTACCTGTTCTTCCGAAAGAAGAGTCGCAAGCGGGTCAGCAGATAGGTTTTTATTATCCACATCGCCTACAATGCCTATGATTGTTCTTTTGCTACCAGTTGATACATGTGCGGAAAACCCCATATCTTCTATTAAATCTCTTACCCTTTTCACATCAGATTGTTTCACGCCTTTTCTCATTATTACTATCATAATCAACCTCCAAATTTTATTCTAAAATAAAAAAGGCCGTTTAGATAAACTAATTTTAGTCTATCCAAACGGCCTTAAAAATTAAAAGCTCGTCAACAGAATAGACTACCCACCTGCAAAAAAGTACCAATAATATGAATAAACATTATAATAATTTACATTGGACATCAAAATTTTCTCCATAACAGCGACTTTATATCAAAAAAAATTATAAATTGCAAGGAAAATATGCCAATTGCAAATTATGCTCCTACTTCAGCCATACTATATAAGCCATACCGTCTGTAAAAAACTCATCATCATAAAAATTATGTCCTACAAACGGTTTAACAAACTGTATTT
>CAJXLZ010000145.1 GCA_913056505.1 uncultured Desulfurellaceae bacterium | reverse complement strand
ATTTATATATGTATGAATCTCATCCTGCATATATCTACTGACAAATCCGTTCATATATTCATACCATACGCCATTTGTATAGTACTGGCTAAAACGGGAATAGTAATAGTAGTTTTTAAGCTCCATAGATAATTTTTTCTTTTTAACAGACAATTGCCTACTTAAATCTTTGATATGAGCCTCAAGATTATGTATATGATGCATAACAACTTTTAGGTCTTTTTGATTTTTATCAATATTTTGCTTGAGTATTGTTATCTTGCTATTTATCTGTTTAAGTTGTTTGGATAGATGCAAATATTTTGCTCTTGCCTCATCATAGCTATTCTTTTTTGTTTTTATGGCAATGTTGATCTGATTAATCTTACTTTTAACATAAACTTTATTCAATGCAAGGGATGTAAAAGAATAAAAAGCTAATACTGCCGCTACTATTATTAAATTAAACCTTTTCATCTTTTATAAAAAAAATAAAAATGGTGGCAAATATGGCAAACACAAAACTTAACAACACATTAATAATGCAGGATTTCTTAAGTGCTGAGAGCAAAATATGTTTGTCTATCTGAAAAACATCTGCATATTGCATATAAGCAAAATAGATGCCCGCTATTATAATGAGAGAAAAGATTATACCTATTATTGCCGGTGTAACAGTATTTTTAAAAAATATACCAAAAATTCTCAAACGTTTTACGCCGAGAAACTTTAGTGTATCAAAATCTTGCTTTTTATGAGAATAAAATATGCGTATGATGGATATAAATACAACAAGCTCCACAAGATATAGTATAAAAATCACAACCTCACTGAATCTTAAAAATATGGCGTGCAGATGTTCTACATTATTTAAAATATTTTCAGGAAATCTAACAGCGTCTATTTTATTATTTAAAGAAAGCTTACTTTTTATAGATAATAAGAAATCTTTATTTAAAAATTTCGACTTAAAAAGCACACGTATAGAATATGGAAATGGATTGTAATCAAATATCGACCGATCTATTGAAAATTTATTTACTATTTTGTGAAAAGCAATCTCTTTGTCTATTATATTAGCCTGCTTTACATGTCTATCATTTTTTAAACTCAATAATTGATCCTGTACATCGTTTAAGTTAGCGCTTGTTTTAAAAAATATATAGACAGGTATGTTTGATTTTCTATTATTCATTATGTCATTTGCTGAAAAAAATAGCCCCATCAGTATGCTCATACTAAAGAAAAACGCAACCGCAGTGAAAAATAGTGCTATACTAACATTATCCCGTTTCATTATTATCTATCCTAAAAGTGTTAAAATCGTCGCTTAAGCTATTTTGAGTAGCTATCAAAAATGTCATTTTTCTTTTTTTGCTAAGATATCGAAAAACATCAAGCACCATTTTTTTATTGTTTGCAGCGAGATATCTAAAAGGCTCATCTGCTATAACAAGTGGAAAATTAAAGGCAATTGAACGCGCTATACCCACAAGCGACTGTTCCCCTAATGATAATTCTTTGGGATATTTGTTGGACAGTTTAGTTATACCCAACATATCAAAAGCCTCATCCACAAGACAAACGGATTTACCGGTTAATCTTGAAATAATCGTTATATTTTCTCTTGCGGTTATACCCCTCAATAGACGCACATCCTCAAAGATTATGCCTATATAGCGTCTTAAAAGCACAAGCCCTGAGTAGTTTAAGGATGCAATATCCGTATCAAATACCCTCACTGTTCCGCTAGTCGGTTTGACAGCGCCGTATATTAACTTTATAACGGTGCTCTTACCGGAGGACTGAGGGCCTAATATCTGATTAATGGCATCAGGCACAATCTTAAAACTCAGGCCATCTATAACAATCGCCGTACCAAAGCTCTTAAAAACATCAATAAATTCAACCACTTAACTTATCTTTAATCCTTTTATAGACCGTATCCTTTGTAAATCCAAATTTGCAGAATAGATCATCCTTTGTCCCGGACTCACCAAATAGATCCTCCAACCCTATTCTATACACCTTAGTTGGATTCACCTCAGATAAAAATTCACTCACAGCGGATCCTAAACCGCCTATAATAGAGTGTTCTTCCATTGTGAATATACAATCTGTCTCTTTAGATATTTTATACAGTCCGTCTTCATCCAAAGGTTTAATCGTGGGCATATTCACAACGCCCACATTTATACCATCTTTTAGGAGTAGATCTCGAGCCTCAATCGCCAACGGCACCATTAATCCGCATGCTATGATTGTGGCATCTTTACCGTTTTTTAATCTGCGCACCCTGCCCAACTCAAACCTATTGCTATCCATAAAAACAGGGGATTTGGCACGCGAGGTACGAATATATACAGGGCCATCCATAGAATATGTTGCTTTAACAGCGGAGAGTGTCTCATTATAGTCAGCCGGAACAATAACTTTCATATTGGGAAGCGCTCTCATTATAGCAATATCTGCAACAGACTGGTGTGATCCACCATCTTCCCCTACGCTTATGCCCGAATGTGAACCGCACAATACAACATGTAAATTCTGGTAGCATATAGACTGTCTAACAGATTCAAATGCCCTGCCGGTTATGAAAACTGCAAAGCTAGATGCATAGGGCTTCAAGCCGGATAACGCCATACCTGCTGCTGTATCAACCATATTTGCTTCTGCAATACCCATATCAAAAAATCTGTCCGGGTATACATCAGCAAATTCTTTTGATTTTGTAGAGCCTGATAGATCTGCATCGAGTACAACAACGCTTTCATTTGAACCTATTTCAACCAAAGCTTTACCGTAGGCTTCCCTTGTTGCCCTATTCTCCATATCCCAACTCCTTCAATGCTTTTTTTAATTCTTCATCTGTTGGCGGAACACCGTGATACTCCACTCTATTCGCCATAAAAGATACACCCATACCTTTTACGGTACGTGCTATAATAGCCGAAGGCGAAAGAATATTTCTCCTTGCTGTCATTAATGTGTCGTTAAGCTGCTTGAAATTATGTCCGCCTATTTCGAATGTTTTAAACCCAAATGCATCGAATTTATCTTTTATAGGCTCTATATTCATAACCTTAGCACATGGGCCATCTATCTGTAACCCGTTATGATCTACTATAACAATCAGATTAGACAATTTATAGTGCGACGCAGCCATCATAGCCTCATAAACAAGCCCTTCATCCATCTCACCGTCACCAACAATACAAAACACTTTGTAATTCTTTTTTAAAACTTTTGCGGACAGTGCCATACCGACTGCCTGGGCAATACCATGTCCTAAAGATCCCGTGGACGCCTCAATACCCGGCAATTTTTTAGAATCCGGATGGCCCTGAAGAGGACTGCCCAATTTTCTTAATGTCCATAATAGATCTCTT
>CAJXLZ010000144.1 GCA_913056505.1 uncultured Desulfurellaceae bacterium | reverse complement strand
GTGGTTTGAGCATTGGCCAAATTATTAGAATTTGCAGTTTGAGCCAACAATGTCTGTTTAGCTCCACTCATTGCAATATATAAACTACGGTCCATAACGGCCCTCCTGTCTGTCTAACTATCAATTAAATTGGCTATGTCACCGTTAAATGTTGAAAATCACCAAGAGCCGAATTTAATAGCATTTCAGGGGTAAGGTTTTGAAATTCATCCATCACTCTACACCAGCCTAAATAATTCGGAAGGTATTTAGTTGCTACCCCATGAAAACGTCCCAACCATGTTTTAAATCGGCTGTGATAAGCATTAACATTTTGTACATGGTATGCCCCTTTAATTACTCGCTGGCCTTGGCTGATGTTAACAACTTCATGACTTATACCTTCAGAATGACAAAATGCATTATATGTTGGGTTACTATCACTGACTAACAAAGCATCAGGATCCAATATCGGTTTTAAATGCTCAGTCAGTAATTTTTTGGTTATTGCCCCATATCCTGTCACAAAGTCGACGGTTTGTTTAGATCTATCACGGGCTATAAGGATGCAAACTTGCTCATTTGAAATGCCTCGTTTACTTGCGGATCCTCCACGTTTCCGTGGTTTTCGCTCAAGCTTTCGACTGCCTTTGTATGATTCCAGAAGGTACGTTTCATCGGCTTCAGTAATACCATGCAGTGCCGTGGCTCTATCTTGTTTAATCCAAGTTAAAAAGCGATGTCGCCAGCGAAAAGTTGTATTACGATGAACATTGAGGTCAGAGGCAGCCTTGCGCACAGTTGATGACTCTGTAATAGCATTGAGATACTCAAGCCATTTGGATTTATATCTAAGATGAGCGAGAGGTGTTTTTGTTAAGGCATTAAAGGTTTTTTTACATGCTTTACATCGATATCGCTGGAGCCCACTAGATAAACCATGCCTATAGCTTTCAGTATTTGAACAATGAGGACAAATACCTTTAATATCAAAAGCTGTTTCTATTAACTCACTCACTTTTGGTTCATCTGATAATTCTGTTAACGTTGTAGCTAGCAGCGAACGCTGATGGTGATCCAGTTTATTTACTGTAGAAATTAACTCTAAAAACTCTGATGCTTTCATGATTTTCTCCATAGATAAATACTCTATATTTTCATAGACAGTAAATCAGAATTAAAATTCCACAGTTAACGGTGACATAGCCTTTTGAATTGGACTTTTCCATGATAGAAAAACAATTCGGGATTGATTTTAAAGATTATTTTTCAACGGAACTCAATAATTTACAGGCCATGCAAAATGATAAATTATTAATCCTGACACCACAAAGCATACAAGTGCAAGTTGCTGGCAGGCTACTTATTAGAAATATTTGCATGATTTTTGATAAATACTTAGCTCAAAAACAACAGCAGTTTTCTAAGCTCATCTAAAACGGTCTTTTCACTCTTGAGTTAAAATCAGAATTGAAATAATCTCGATTAGTAAGGCTCTGGTATAATGGATTGATTTTGATTAGGCAATCAGATGGCTAGCGGTAGTTTTTCAACTCTTTCAATTTTTCTTCTCTTCTGCCAATGGCTATGACTTTGTCGCCATTTTTTGCAAACATTCTTGCACACTCTCTCCCAAATCCTGAAGTTGCACCAGTTATTAGAACTACTCTAGACATTGCTTATCCTTTTTGTTATCAAACCATATCTTACATGTATATTTATATATGATTTTATATGTTTCTAACTTTTTTCTATTATACCTATTTTTTTTGAAATAATATTTTAAAAAACTACTTTCATTTTTTGGGTTTAAATTAAATTCGATGATGATACTCGCAAGATCAAAATATCTATCATTGATACTCGCAAATTCCCAATCTATAAATTTTATTTCATCTGCAAATATGATATTTTTTGGGTTTAAATCATTATGGCAAAGCACAAAATCTTGTTTATATTTCTTGATATTTAAAAGTGCAAGTTTTAAATCTTTAGAGATTTTTTTACTATTTTTTGTAAGATAACTTTCTATACTGTACGGTTTTCTATGAACCTTGATTTTATGAAGATTATGCAAGATACTAGCCAAAGCCCTTAAGTCATATTTACTCAAAGTAATTTTGTGCAACCCTTCTAAATATCTACTGATATAAACTCTATTTTTGATATCTAGCAGGATTGGCTTTGGAGCTATATTTTTTTTATAAGCTTTAAATTGCATAAGATATTCAAATTTTTTATCTGTATTGGAGTGAAGAACTTTGTTAAATTTTTTGACAATATACTTGCTATTAAATGTAGTTAATAAATATGTATGATTACACATACCCTGACTTTTCAGCAACTCAAATTTTTTTATTTTGAAATTAAGGGTCTTTAGATATACAGTCATGGCTTACAATCACATAGTGTATAAAAATTATGGGGCATCAGTTTGCCCCATAATTTTTATTGTTTGTCTATACCTCTAGCTCCTAAGTTACCATATCGGTGATAACTATATGCTATACTTTGTTCCCCAAGATAATTAAGCAACTCTAATCTTCCCTCCATCATCGGTTTTTGCCTGACTATAAATTTTGGAATTTTGGCTGCTTCACTAAATGCCAAAGGTGTTACTCTTGATATATCAGAATAGATTATTCTATCTACATTTTTGAAGCCTTTTACAAACTCTTCTTCATTTTCTCTCTTGATTGTATCATCGTTATTTAAAATATCATATCTGTTTTCAAATAAAAATGAAATAACCACCTGTTTTGAAAAAACGGTTGAATTGCAGCTTGTTAAAGCAAGATTCAACTGTGTTTTAAAACCCTACGCAATCCGAAGCGAAGCGAGAATTTTTCAAATAGTATTTACAACGACAACTGTATGTTGCTTTTTTACAGTTGTTTAATAGCTTTTGAGCATCAATTTTATTAGGTATTCTAATTTTTCTTTTACCAGAATCACCTTCCATAAATTTATTAATTTCACCATTACGAGCTAAGAATTCATTTACTGTTTCTAGTTTAGCATTTTTAGCTTTTTCACTTATTTTATTCTTAAACATAACAATTCTCCCTTGTTGGTTACATATACTTTTCGATTCTGTTTAAGGAAACAGTTGTTGTCTTTTTATTTCAATGCCATTATCGTCATACCATATTTTATAGCGAAATCGAACAGTTTTAGAACTAAAAGAATTTAATGCTATTGATAGTTCAGGACCAACACAGTCACCACCAAACATTTTAATAAGATCAAAGTGACTTAATGAATGAAAATCAACAAATATGCCAAGCCTTTCTATCATAAATGAAAAATTAAAGAGTACGAGGTGGTTATCAACTTTGTCTCTAGCATTTTCAGTCGTTGCTATTAAGTCTTTAGTATCAGCAATAGTAGAAGTCATATATT
>CAJXLZ010000143.1 GCA_913056505.1 uncultured Desulfurellaceae bacterium | reverse complement strand
GATTCCGTGTCAAGTAATGTCACCCCGTGCTTGACACGGGGACGGAATGACAAGAATATGGGTACAGAGTGACAAAAAACGGCAGTGCGGAATGACAAAAAGACAGTAATGGAAAAGTGCGGAGTGACAGGAGAGTTGGCTTACCTATCTTAAGATAAAGTATGATCCTTGACAAAGGGGAAGTATACCTTATATATTCTCATAAGCAAATCTGCATTAAGGGGGTTGAGAAAATGGGCAATTTTGTTGAAACTATAAAATTCTCAAAAGAATTTATTTTACATCCCGTATCTGTAAGCTCTATAATCCCATCATCTAAGAATTTGTCATCGGCAATTATGTCTATGTCCAATTTGGAAAACACCGAAACAATCTTTGAATTTGGATGCGGTACAGGTTCTGTAACAAGAGAGATTGTAAAGAATTTAAATAAAAACGCAAAGTTGTTTTCCTTTGATATAAATCCGGCTTTTATTAAAGTAATCAAACGAAAATATCCTCAAGCTAAAGCTATAAATGATTCTGTTGAAAATGTAACAAAGTATATGGATGAATATTCTGTTGATAGTGTTGATAGGATTATTTCTTCTCTGCCCTGGGCTGCGTTTGATGATGATTTACAGGAAAAACTTTTAGATATAACTTATGATGTTTTGAGACTAAACGGAGAGTTTGTAACTTATGCGTATCTGCATACAAAATTTATGCCTTCACATAAAAGATTTGTAAAAATGTTGCGTAAGAAATTTAAAACAACCATATTCTCTTCCGTTGTTTGGCTCAATGTGCCGCCTGCTTTTATAATAAAGTGTAGAAAAGATTAAAAGTGAATTGGATTATCTTGATAGCGGTATCTTTTGCTATAGGTTTATTAACAGCTGTTCCTATAGGGGTTACGCAGGTTGAGGTAGCGAAGCGTTCAATGTCGGGTAATATAAGAAGCGCTTTAATGCTTATTTTTGGCGCTGTTGTTTCTGACCTACTCTACGGTTTTGTTGCTCTATATGGCATAGCTCCGTTTTTGCAGGATAGATATATAGAGGCATTTTTCTGGCTTATAGGTGCTGTTATACTGATTATTTTAGGTTCATTTACTATTATTCACAGCGATAAAATTAATAAAAGCACGAGATGTCCCCCTCTTTTTGGAAGTAAGACTTCATTTCTCGTTGGCTTTTCCATAGATACAGCCAATCCTTCAATGATATTCTGGTGGCTTTTTTGTTTTCAATTTTTGAAGAATGTAGGCATTATTCATATGAGCATTTCATCTGTTAAAACAACATTTATTATTGCAGAGAGTCTTGGAATAGGGACATACCTCGCTCTTCTTGCTATTTTTTTAAAAAAGATAGGCAGTTTTATCATTCAAAAATATGAAGGAAGAATCAATAGGGCGCTCGGTGTCCTGCTTATAATCTTCTCTCTGTATTTTGTTCTTAAAGTTTTCAGAGTGTTCTATGGTTTTAGTATTTAAGATGACGTTGAAGATTTATGGAAACTTATGCACATAACAGAAATAGTCAATAACTATCTTGTGCCATATATAGCACACCTTGGCATATTGGGTTACTGGATTGCCGCTGTTGCCACACTGCTTGAGACTGTTCTTATCGTAGGACTTTTTTTCCCGGGTTCAACCATAGTGCTGATATTTGGTGCTTTGAGTGCTACAGGATACTATGACTTTTGGTACCTTATGGCATTTACAGTTCCATCTGCTATGCTTGGCGACTATATAAATTATAAACTTGGTAAAAGATACGGCCAATCGTGGTTTATAAAAGAAAAATGGTTTTTAAGAAAAAGTCATCTTACAAAAGGCAAACAGTTCTTTGATACATACGGTGCAAAAAGCCTATCTTTCGGTAGACTTATGCCTACTATTAAGGAAATGCTTCCATTTATAGCGGGCAGTATGGATATAAGGTTAAACAAATTTTTATTCTGGGATGCACTTGGCGCTATTGCATGGGGATTTGAGTTTTTAGGTATAGGCTATCTGTTTGGTAGCTCTATAAATCTCGCAAGAGCATGGCTTGGGCGGATAGCAGCATTCGCATTTATTATTTTTGCTATCTTTATTTTTATATACATTATTAAGGTGTTTTTTTTAAGATATGGCTCTGATATTCTTGCATTTCAAAAATCCATCTGGCAATCTATAAAAACAAACCCAGATGTTCTTAAAATTACGGATAAATATCCAAGGTTTTTTGCTTTCTTAAATTCAAGGTTGACTACTGAACGCTTCAATGGATTAACACTTACAACTTTATCGATAGCCTTTGTATACATATTTTTTTCGCTGATGGATACAACCGTAAGTATTTTAAAAAAAGGCGTACTGTTTAAGTTTGACCTTATGCTTGCGAGCCTTGTCGCCTATTTCAGGGATATAAGCATAATAAAGGTGATGCTGTTTATCACTATGTTTGGTAACGAGAAGGTGATAATACTTTTATCCATTGCGGCTATTATTATATTTGTTATATATAAAAAAAAGAGCTATATATCGCCATTTTTAATATCCATAGCGGGTTCTGTTGCTACTACATGGTCAATAAAATATTTGTTGCACAGACCAAGACCATATGAAGCTTATTATCAGGCAATAGGCTTTTCGTTTCCCAGTGGCCATTCAACAATAGCTGTTGCTTTTTATGGCTTTATTACATATGCTTTTATATCCAATTTAAAAGGTATTAAATTAAAGCTCAATGCCCTAATAATCGGTTTAATTATTATAATGCTAATAGGTGTAAGCAGAATATATCTTGATGTTCACTATGCAAGCGATGTGTGGGCAGGTTATCTAATTGGTGCTCTTTGGCTTATTATTGCTATAGGCATTTGTGAATATCTTAATTTTAAGAAAGGTAAAACTATTACAATAATCAGCAACAAAACAAGATATATATCTTATGCCTTAATTTCAGCAGCTCTTGTTATTTGTATTGCGATTGCTCTAAGTTTTAATCCTGAGCCGATAGAACAAAAGCCTATAGCTTTAACGCCTATAAACAGCGTTTTATCCGCATTCCAAAACAGCTATACAAGATATACAACAACCATTCTCGGCGATAAGCAGGAACCTATAAACATAATCATAGTTGCGAGAAACGATAGACAATTAATAAAAGATATAAAATTAGCGGGCTGGAATTTTGCGGATAGGTTGAGCTTTGAATCAATAAAAAAATCTATAAGCGCCCTTGCATATAATAAACCATACAAACAAGCGCCTATATCACCGGATTTTTGGAAATTTAAGGTTAATAATTTTGGTGTAGAGAAGCTCATTAAAGGCGAGGGTATAAAGTTAAGGCATCACGGCAGGATATGGAAAACAGGCTATTCAATAGATGGCAAGCAGATCTATGCAGCCTCCGTGAGCTTTGA
>CAJXLZ010000142.1 GCA_913056505.1 uncultured Desulfurellaceae bacterium | reverse complement strand
TGAGTCAATTAAATAATATAGAAGCTGCTATTATCGAATGAAATTAGTGGGGCGTTATAATTTTTATCAGTGCTTTTCTATAGTAAATATAGGCGCCAACCCAGCTTAAAATCAGGATACCAACAACAACCATACCTAGTTGACTAAAAGGTATGTTCTGTATGAATAGAAAAAACGGTGATGTTAGGTTTAGTTGTGTTGATACTATCTGAACCCACTCGATTGTGCCAACAAATAAAGCTACAAATACGCTTGCTCCTGTTACAAAGATATTAAAAAACAATTTTCTTATTACATCATTCATTGCCCAGTCATATACTTTCATCATAGCAAACCCATCTAAACTATCCATAAGACTCATACCTGCTGTAAACAAAAACGGAAATACTAAAATACTCCATATAGGCATATGCGATTTTGCCAAAGCAGCAGAAATGCCAAGCACTGCTATTTCTGTCGCCGTATCAAAACCTAGACCAAATAAAAATCCCATAGGATACATTTGATAGCTCTTGTTTATTTTTCTGTATAAAAAACCGAAAAATTTGCTCATCAAACCACGTTTTGCCAATATACTATCAATTTCTTCGTGTTTGATATTGCCTTGTTTATAGCTTCTAGCTAAATCATACAAGCTCTTTACTACAAACAGATTTAAAATACCGATAATTGTTAAAAAAAGAGCTGAAACTGTCGTTCCAAAAATGTTTCCAAAGCTTTTTAGAAAATCAAAGTGTGTCTGAATTGCCCTTGATGCAATAATTATACCCACTGATAACAAAACTACAACAGTTGAGTGACCCAAAGAAAAAAATAAACCGACACCTACAGGCTTTTTGTCATCCTGCCTGAGTTTTCTTGTAACATTATCAATAGCTGCTATATGATCTGCATCAAAAGCATGTTTTAAGCCAAAAAAATAAGCCAGCAAGCCCAAACTCGAAAGAACAGGATGTAATCTTACAAGATAAAAAAATAATCCCCAAGTCAAAATATTAAAAGACACAACAAAACCAAACATCAAAAAGGCACGCAACCTTAAAGACATATTATACTCCCTCTTGTTAATTAATATTTAAAAAATTAACAAGGATATAAGCATTCCGCACTGTTCAAATTCTCAAAAAAATCAAAAAATTACTGATTTTTTACTGAAACTATATTTGATTCAACCCATGATAAAAACGGTTCAAGCCCATCGTTTTTTAGCGCACTTATCTTGTATATAAGAGCATGCGGGTTTAACTCTTTTATTTCATTTTCAACTTTTTCAACATCAAATTTTACAAACTGCGCTATATCCGTTTTGTTTATCAAAACTACATCAGCCACATTAAACATCGTCGGGTATTTTTTTACTTTATCGTCTCCCTCCGGTGTACTAATTAAAACGACATTTTTATGCGTGCCTAAATAAAAACTGGCAGGACATACAAGATTACCTACATTTTCAATAATGAGCAAATCTAAATCAAGCGTAATATCATTAAGCGCTTTATATACCATTGAAGAATCTAAATGGCAAGCGCCAGAGGTATTTATTTGTACGGTTTCTATACCAAGCGCTGCTATGCGTTGAGCGTCTCTTTGAGTATCTAAATCACCATCTATAGCTGCAATCTTGTATTTTGATTTAAATATTTCTACCATACGTTCAATTAATGTTGTTTTGCCAGCACCTGGCGAGCTCATTACATTTAAACCAAATATATGATTGCTATCCAATGTTTTTCTAATTTGATTGGCAATATCATCGTTCTTTTCAAGTATTTTCTTTTCTACAACAATCCTTTTCATTTGCCCTCCACATCCACAATCTCTAATTCTTTGCCGTTAATTATTGATAATGGCATTTGACAATCAGGACATAACAGATTCATCTCGTCAGTGTCTGCAAATTGATACTCCCTGCCGCATAAACTACATTTTGCCTTTACATCAACGCTAATAATATTAAATTTTGTGTTTTTTATAAATTCTTCTTCGCATTTTATCGCTTCTAAAGCAAATTCAAGTGCATAAATCATAACACCCGACATCTTACCAACCTTTAGGGTAACGGAGGTAATGCACGATAACTCATTTTGTTCTTTAACCTCAGCTAAAATTTCAACAATACTTTGAGCTATTCCTCCCTCATGCATAGCTTCCGCCAAATTCTTTTATTTGCTCTAAAACTAAATTTTCTACCTTCGGGAGTTTTTCTTGCATTAAAGATGATAAATAAGTTGTTAAATCATTTGGACAAACAGACAATGGTTCTATGCCTATGACAATAGTTTCTTTTTCCAAACCCATCAAATTTACATGGCCAATTATATCGCCAAGACCAATTTCATGGATTGATGATACGAATGTGATATTTGGCGGTAACTCTTTGACATTAAATTTATATATACTGCCTGGGTGGTCATTTGCCCTTATAGCATCAACAAAAATTAGGTAATCATTTTCCAGAAAATGCTCGATAAGGGGGAGACCTACGGTTCCCCCATCTACAATTTTAACATTGTTGCTAAATGTGTATTTAGCCTTTAAAACATTTATTAAATGAACACCAAAACCCTCGTCACCCAAAAGCAGATTGCCAAGCCCGATAACAGCAATAGCGCTCATTTTTCCTCTGCCTCATATCTAGAGATCATTGATGATACTGTACCTTTTTTGTCTCCTATATCGTGAGCCAATATCATATATACATGACCGATAAAGAAAACTATAAAAAACCATGTAAGAAATCTGTGCAAATCATACACATGAGCGTAACCACCCATCATACTTACAAACCAGTAAAGCGCTTTTTGCATAAAAGACATACCGCGAATAGAGTTTTGCCCCATGGTAAACATTACAAGACCAGAAATAATCTGCAAAATACACGCAATAATAAATAAAAAGTAAAATAGTGACTGAAGCGGGTTATATTTGCTTTTTATTGGCACACCATATGGTTTAAATGTAAGGTAATTCGCAAGTACGATTTTCCATTCTTTAATATTGAACCATTCAAATAATAAACTTTTCCAATCGGCGTCGTATCTTGAAAAAAAGGCGTAATACAGCCTCAAAACAATAGCAGATATAAAGATAAAAGCAAATATAAAATGTATAAATCTTATATCTGCCATTGCAAAGGTATTGTAAGCTTCCCTTGTGCCGGGTGAGTATATAAACCAGAATGGGTGTGCTATATAAAAGCCCGTAAATGTCAAAACCGCAATGCATATAAATGTGGTCCAATGAATTAGCCTTCGCGCAACTGTCCATCTGTAATGCATTTTAACTTTCTTGTCTATCATACTACACCTCGACTTTAAATTTGCGCAATTTAGAACTATCGGCATCTATTAAATGTACAGCGCATGCCATGCATGGATCAAAAGAGTGGATAACTCTAATAATCTCTAAAGGTTGTGATAAATCTGCTATT
>CAJXLZ010000141.1 GCA_913056505.1 uncultured Desulfurellaceae bacterium | reverse complement strand
GGATTCCGCATCAAGTAATGTCACCCCGTGCTTGACACGGGGGCGGAATGACAGGAGGGCAGTGCAGAATGTTATTAGCTGTTGATATTGGCAACTCGAATATAACCATAGGTCTGTTTTCACAAAAAAGATTTCTAAGTTTCCGTATAAGCACCAATTTAAAAAGCACCCAAGATGAGTACAGCATCATGATTTACAATCTTTTCAATATACACTCCATAAAAGATAAGGTTGATGGTGCTATAATTTCTTCTGTGGTTCCTCAAGTTTCGGAGAAAATAAAGTCAGCAATTACTAAACTTTTTAATATCAAAGTGTTGGAAGTGTCGCCTGGAATCAAAACAGGTATGCCTATAAAATACGACAACCCCAAAGAGGTAGGGGCAGACAGAATAGTAAATGCTGTTGGTGCATATGAGGAGTTTAAAAGTGCTTTAATTATCATAGATTCAGGCACTGCCATCACATTTGATGTTATTAATAAAAATGGGGAATATATAGGTGGCGCCATAGCTCCCGGAATAAATATATCTGCAGATGCACTGGCATATAAAACTGCAAAACTGCCAAGGGTAGAGTTAAAACCCCCTCAACATGTCATAGGAAAAAATACGATAGATAGTATACAGTCCGGTTTGGTTTTCGGCCATATATCTATGATAGAGGGAATGATAAAAAGGATACAGGATGAGATGGGATGCAAATGCATCAATATTGCAACAGGTGGTGAAGGTGCAATTTTTTATAGGCATATAAAAGAAATAGATGCCTATAGACCTCATCTTACTTTGCTTGGTTTAAAAATTATATATGAAAGAAATAAATAGAATAGGCGTTATAGGCGCGGGCAGCTGGGGCACCGCTTTATGCAATCTACTAGCAAAGAAGGATATCAAGGTAACCCAGTTTGTCAGAAACGCAAAGCTTTTAAAAACGATTAAACAAACGCGGGAAAACAACATATATCTACCAAATGTGAAATTATCTGAAAACATACATTTCACAAATAGTCTGAAAGAAACTTTAGATTCATCAAATGTTATTCTGCTGAGTGTGCCTGTGGCTTTCTTGCGTTCTGTATTAGATATGATAAAGCCGTATGTCAATAATAGTCATATTTTTATCAACTCCGGAAAGGGCATAGAAAATGAAACCTTAGAAACACCTAAGAATATAGTTAATGATGTTCTAAAGGTGGATAGGTTTAGATTCGCATCGATAAGCGGACCAAATTTTGCAAAAGAGATAGCTGAAGAACTGCCCGCAGCAACCGTTGTTGCCTCAGAAAATAGTGAGCTTGCAAAAAAGATCTCACAATTATTCAACACACGCTATTTGAGGGTTTACACATCAGAAGATGTTATTGGTGTTGAAATTGCAGGAGCACTAAAGAATGTTATTGCTATAGCAAGCGGCATAAGTGACGGTCTTGGCTTCGGCAATAATGCAAGAGCCAGTTTAATAACAAGGGGTTTAGCCGAGATTAGAAGAATTGGAATGAAACTCGGCGCGCGCAGTGAAACTTTTATGGGACTTGCGGGTATAGGCGATCTTGTGCTAACATGCACAGGGAATTTAAGCAGAAATAGACAGGTCGGCATGAGGCTATCAAAAAAGGAAAAAATTGACGATATTTTAAACAGTATGGTTATGGTGCCTGAGGGTGTTAAAACCGCTAAATCCGTTTTTCATCTGTCAAGAAAAGTAGGTGTTGATATGCCCTTGTCCGATGAGATTTATAAAATAATATACGAGAAAAAAGATGTTTATCAAGCATTTGTTGATTTAATGAAAAGACCGTTAAAGAGTGAAATTTAATGCCTTAAAGAGAGTGTCATTCCCTAATTTTTTTGTCATTCCCGCGCACGCGGGAATCCAGACTCCAGATTCCACATCAAGCACGGAATGACGGCGTGCTGTGGTGCAACAATTCAGCCATCTTGTAGGCTTGGTTGATTGCCTCTTTTATACTTTTATAAGATGCTATAAACTTACCCGCTATATCAAAAGCTGTACCATGATCGGGCGATGTTCTTATAATTGGAATGCCTAAAGTTATATTCACCCCCTCGTCAAAATAGAGCGCCTTTAAAACACCAAGACCTTGATCGTGATACATACTAATAAAGCAATCATAATATTGCCTATTGTTTTCTGAAAAAATAGTATCAGCAGGATAGGGTCCAGAAACGTTAATACCTAACCCTCTTGCACTATTCACAGCAGGTATAATGAATTTTTCTTCCTCATCACCCATAAGAGAATGTTCTGACGCGTGAGGATTTAAAGCACAAACCGCTATTTTAGGGTTTTTTATTCCGAATTGGTTACACAAAGCATCGTTTGCTATCCTTATAGTTTTTAAAACCCTTTCCTTTGTTATTAATTTTGGCACACTGCGCAAAGCCACATGGGTTGTAACAAGCGCTACACGAAAATCCCTTGCTGCAAGCATCATTACAAAATCTTTTGTGCCTGCTTTTTCAGCCAACAGCTCGGTATGACCGGCATATTTAAATCCCGCCATATTGATAGCCTCTTTATTGAACGGTGCTGTAATAACCGCGTCAATTGAGCCTTTAAAAACATAATCTATGGCCATATCTGCCGATAAA
This sequence comes from uncultured Desulfurellaceae bacterium, assembly GCA_913056505.1. Classification (GTDB taxonomy): domain Bacteria; phylum Campylobacterota_A; class Desulfurellia; order Desulfurellales; family Hippeaceae; genus CAJXLZ01. Next base: position 831 of record CAJXLZ010000141.1, on the reverse strand, counting down.
AATGCAGACCGTCCGCCCTCTTTTGATAATTGACCCGCTTTAATCTGACTCATATCAACCTTTGTTGTATTAATTATATTGATTGCATCTTCATTATATTCTGATTCAATATCACCATTTATAACATTAATAGGAATATTTAGCTCAAACATTTTCAAATAATAATCAAAAACCTCTTCTGCTCCAAATACAACAAACATAGCGTCTACTTTTTTTTCGCTCATTAAATATTTGATAATAATTTCAGGTCCGATGCCGTTAGGATCGCCCATAGTAATACCGAGTATAATACTATTTTTCATAAAATTCTTCACCTATAACCTCTGAAAATTTATCGCTCTCCGATTTTTTTGTTCCTTTATGCGGTATATCCAGCACCCGATAACTTATCTTCTTTTGCTTAAAATATATACTTATTTCGTCACCTGTCTTGACTTCATAGGATGCTTTGGCTTTTTTATCAAAAATAAATACATACCCCTCATCACACATACTTTTTGCTACTGTTCTTCTCTTTATAATTCTTGATTCTTTTAGGAAAATATCCAATCTCATTCGTAAGTTTCTATATCCATACTGTTTTTAATAACCCTGAGCCAACTTGATAGGTGCTCTTTCATCTTTTTTATAAACAACAGTTCTTTTATTCTGCTTTTTGCGGATTCAAAACTATTTTCTGTGCCCTTTTTGTCAAGCAGTTTCACAATATAAAATGTATTGTTTGCTTCAATAACAGGGGTTATATCGCCAATTTTCATATTTTCCAATTGTGACTGAATAGCATTATTAAATGCAGATAATGGAATACTTTTACTTGCTTCTTTATCAAGC
>CAJXLZ010000140.1 GCA_913056505.1 uncultured Desulfurellaceae bacterium | reverse complement strand
CTGTTTTATGATATCGTTGGAACGTAGCCCTTTTATATTACAAACAAAACCTACGCCACAGGAATCTTTTTCTTGCGTAGGGTCATATAATCCCTGTTGTACAGGAAAATGTTTATACATCATTTTAGCCTATTTTGTCGCAGTCTATATTTATTTCACCCGGGCTAAGGTGATATGCATCTTTTTCAAAAGGTTCGGGAAGCGAATAATTTTCTTCTATTCCTTTTAAACCTGCATTTAGCATGCAAACAAACGCCAAATAAGGGTTGGCAGCAAAATCAGGAGAATGAAATTCAACCCTTTTGTCTCTTTCTAATTCATTATTTGCCATTTTTCCTCCTCTTCATAAATTCTTTATTTTCCTATTTTAACATATAGTATTAAATCAACGCGGATCAACAGTGATTATCAAATGACTCTTTGTAAGTAGCTTACCCTTCTAAATAATTTTATCTAAATTTTCAAAAAATGTAAAGTAAAAAAATTATATACAAAACCATATTATAAATAAAAAACCTTGACAATGTAAATCTCACTACTAAAATGATAGATGGTTAAATTGTAATTTTATAATTTGTTTTTAAGGAGGTGCAGCTATGTATAAACGCTTGGTTGTATTTTTTAGTATCTTTCTATTTTTGGCAACGTTTGGCGTATCCAAATCATTTGCAACAAGAAATTACATAATAGCAACTGCAACACCCGGTGGTACATACTATCCTGTTGGGGTAGCCATAGCAACCCTAATCAATATGAAACTGGCAAAAAAAGGCATAACGGCAACCGCTATAACATCAGCAGGTAGCGGTGAAAATGTTCAATTGCTCAAAAATAAGGAAGCGGATTTTGCTATACTTCAGGGGCTGTTCGGATCTATGGCATATAATGGGAAAGGTGTTTATAAAAAACCTCAAAAATATTTCTATTCCGTAACATCACTGTGGCCCAATGTCGAACATTTCTCTCTGCTCAGCAAATATGCAAAAACCGGCAATATAATGGATTTGAAAGGATTGCATAAAAGATTTTCCATAGGCAAAAGGGGAAGCGGAACAGAAGGCTCGGGTAAAACTATCCTTTCTGCTTTGGGCATAAAGGTAGGCAAAGACATAAAACCTGTCTATCTTGGATACAACGCAAGTGCAGATGCCATGATAAACGGTAGAATTGTAGGCGCAAATACACCGGCAGGACCTCCTGTTGCTGCGATAGTTAGGCTTTTTGCAAGAGCAGGTGCTGATAAAGTCAAGGTCTTGAACTTCACGGATGCTCAACTTAAAAAAATAGACTCAAATTATGATGTATGGTTCAGATATGTTATAAAACCCGGAACATATCCTGGACAAAAAAAAGCTATAAACACCATAGCACAGCCTAATTTCTTAGCTGTCAGAAAAGGACTACCTCAAAAGGATGTATACACAATAGTTAAAACAATTTATGAAAATCTGCCGTTTCTACACAACATACATAAAGCAACATACTACATAAAACTCAATAGCGCTATATCCGGTTTGCCTGTTCCACTTGCGAAAGGTGCTGCAAAATATTATGAAGAACAGGGAATTAAGATACCAAATAAACTGTTAATAAAATAGCGAGGTAAGCTTTGTGGTGCCTAACAAGATAGGTGAGTTAGAGGAAAGCGAACCGGGATCTAAAATAGTAATAAGGAATCTCGACAATCTGGGATTCTTAGGCACAGTTGTTAAGATAATGAGTGTCATATTGACGCTCATTATCTTTTGGTTCAACTCATTTGGCGTGATGTCAGAACTTCATCAAAACGCTATATTCTACTCGTTTATATCTTTTATAGGCTTTATACTCTATCCGACATCTAAAAAATTTCCTAAGCAAACCCTTTATTTGGATACAGCTCTTGGAACATTGGCTTTTCTAAGCGGCATGTATATAGTATTTTTTGAAAATACCATTCATATAAGAAATGAGGTTTTAATCCTTAGAGATATGATTGTTGCTGCTATAGCTGTTGTTTTGCTCATAGAATTATCAAAAAGAGCCGCTGGCTATGTTATACCATTTCTTGCAATTCTATTTAGTTCATATGCCCTATTTCTTGGTAGATATATGCCACCCGGCATGTTTAGCTTCAAAGGGGTTTATATTTCAACATATCTTTATCGTATGTATTTTACAACAGACGGTATATTCGGGTATATAGCAACTATAGCCTCAACCTATGTATTCTTATTTATAATGTTCGCAGCGTTCTTTCTAAAAAGCGGAGCCGGGGATTTTATTATAGAACTTGCTAAAGCTATACTTGGTAAAACTGTTGGCGGTCCGGCTAAGGTTGCGGTGCTTGCAAGTGGCCTAATGGGATCAATTACGGGCAGTTCCGTTGCCAATGTTGTCGGTACGGGTTCCATCACAATACCGCTTATGAAAGGAATAGGTTTTGCACCAGAATTTGCGGGCGGCGTCGAGACATCAGCTTCAATAGGTGGTCAAATGATGCCACCAATTATGGGTGCGGGAGCCTTCGTTATGGCACAATGGACTCAAATTCCATACACGACAATCATAGGAGACGCTTTTATACCGGCTGTTATGTATTATCTTGGTGTTTTATTAAATGTTCACATAAGAGCCAAAAAATCAAATTTGATTCCACTTGAAGACAAGGATATACCTAAGTTGAAGGATGTTCTAAAGAGAGGGTGGCATTTTTTAGTGCCTGTGACAGTTCTTATCACACTGCTTGTTATAGGGTATACACCCACATATGCCGCCATAATAAGCACTGTATCTGTGGTAGTTGCAAGCTGGATAAGAAAAGAATCCCGCATGGGTTTCAAAGAGATATACAGCGCCATGATATTCGGCGTGAGAAATGCCGTAGCTACGGGCATTCTTCTTCTCATTGCTGGAATTATCGTTGGCATTATAACACTAACAGGACTTGGCATAGCTCTTTCTATAGTAGTCACATCAATCACGTCTAACAGTATATTTGTCCTTTATTTATTTACCGCTTTAGCTGCGCTATTTTTAGGTATGGGTCTTCCTGTCACGGCATCATATATTGTTTTAGCCATTTTAATAGCCCCCGCTTTCAAAATGATGGGTGTTGGACTCCTTGCTGCCAATATGGTTGTATTCTGGCTTGCCGAGACTGCTAATGCCACCCCGCCGATTGCCTTGGCTGCATTTGCGGCAAGCGGTATAGCAGGTTCAAAACCGATGCCAACCGCAATTGAAGGATTTAAACTTGCCAAAGGGTTATTATTAATACCTATACTATTTTTATATACAAACTTACTTGCGGGATTTAATGTTAATGTAATACAACCGGCCGTATGTGGACTTTTGGGGCTATTTGGATTTACTATATCTTTAGAAGGATTTTGGACAAGAGAGCTTAAATATTTTGAGCGATTTCTATTTCTAATAGCCGGACTACTGTCATTTTATCCTACTTTGCAG
>CAJXLZ010000139.1 GCA_913056505.1 uncultured Desulfurellaceae bacterium | reverse complement strand
CGGACTCCAGATTCCGTGTCAAGCACGGAATGACAGAAAAAATAGTGTTACCACACACTTGGTTCGGGGGCGGAATGACAGAAAAAACAAGGTTTTTCCATTCCCATTATCCCAATATACCTAAAGAATTGATTGCTTTCGAATAGGCTATGGAAATCTTGAAAAAAACAATTTATTTTATATACTGATTGCACTAAGGTTTAAGGAGGGTAGTGTGTCTGTTAGGGTCGCCATAAATGGTTTTGGAAGGATAGGAAGAGCTTTTTTTAGAACAGCTATAGGTTATAGTGATATAGATATTGTAGCAATAAACGATATAAAGGCTAATGCGAAAACATCGGCGCACCTTCTAAAATATGATTCTGTTCATGGTGTATTGAAAGATAGTATAGATTACGAGGAAGATGCAATAATATTTAATGGTAAAAAGATAGATATATATACAGAAAGAGATCCATCGAAACTTCCTTGGGGCAAGCTTGATATCGATATTGTTTTGGAATCAACAGGGGTCTTTAGGGAGAGAAAAAAAGCATCCAAACATTTAGAAGCGGGTGCAAAAAGAGTTGTCTTGAGTGCTCCAGCAAAGGGAGGAGATATTCCGACTGTTGTTTTGGGTGTTAACGATGAAGATTTTAATTTTAAGGGTGAGGATATTATATCCAATGCATCGTGTACAACGAACTGCGTTTCACCTGTAGCAAAGGTAATAAATGATAATTTTGGTATTATCCATGGATCAATGACTACCGTGCATTCATATACAAATGACCAACGCATACTTGACCTGCAGCATTCAGACTTAAGAAGGGCAAGGGCTGCTGCGGAAAATATAATACCCACAACGACCGGTGCGGCAATAGCCGTAGGATTGGTTATACCACAATTGAAAGGAAAATTAGACGGCGTATCAATAAGGGTTCCAACGCCGAATGTGTCCTTAGTTGATCTTGTTGTAGAAACTAAAAAAGCAGCAAGCATCAGTGAGATAAATAAAGTCATAAAGCAAGAAAGCGAGGGTAAATTGAAGGATATATTGGAATACACCGAAGAACCTATTGTTTCAAGAGATATCAACGGCAATCCACACTCGAGTGTTTTTGATGCTTTAAGCACGATGGTTATAGATGAGCATATGATTAAAATACTATCTTGGTACGATAATGAATGGGGCTATTCATCAAGGCTGAGAGACCTGATGCTAAAGATGAAGGACTATATGTAGATGAAATATATCAACGAGGTTGATATAGCCCAAAAGAGGGTTTTTATACGTTGCGATTTTAATGTTCCAATGGACGAAAATCAAAATATTACAGATGACAATAGAATAAGGCAGGCTTTGGTAACAATTAAGTATACCATAGATAATAAAGCAAAGGTGATACTTGCAAGTCATCTCGGAAGGCCCAATGGGAAAAAAAACCCAAAATATTCTCTTGCACCTGTGGCCAAAAGGCTTTCAACACTATTGGACAGAAAAGTGGATTTTATAGATGATTGCATAGGAGAGAAGGTTAAAGATAAGATAAACGCTATGCATGTCTCAGATGTACTTTTGCTTGAAAATTTAAGATTCTATGAAGGCGAGAAAAAAAACAGTGTAGCATTTGCAGAAAAGCTTTTAGAGCTATTCGATGTTTATGTTAACGATGCTTTTGGCGTATGCCATAGAAAACATGCATCTGTATATGCGTTGCCTGAGATTGCGCACATCGCCGTAGGCGGATTTTTGCTTAAAAAAGAGATAGAGTATTTCAATAAGGTTTTAAATGCAAAGGAAAAACCGTTTGTAGCTGTTATAGGAGGCGCAAAGGTATCAGGCAAGCTTGAATGTTTAAAAAATCTTATCAATAAAGCCGACAAGATGATTATTGGTGGCGCACAGGCTTTCACATTTTTAAAGGCTTTGGGTTACAATGTAGGCAAAAGCCTTGTCGAAAATGAACTTTTAACATCGGCTGGCAAAATTATGAAACTTGCAAAGGAAAAAAATGTTAAATTTTATCTACCGGTAGATTTTATATGCTCTAAAGATATAAGTGATACCCTAAACTATGTAACTACCACATATCAAGAGATACCGGATAGTATGATGGGGCTCGATATAGGTCCTGCAACAAGTGAACTTTTTAAAGAGGCGCTTGCCGATGCTAAGATAATAATGTGGAACGGACCTATGGGCGTGTTTGAGGTTGATGCTTTTGCAGCAGGTACAAAGTCGATAGCCAAAGCAATAGGTCAACTTCAGGCTGTAAGTGTTGTAGGCGGTGGCGATACTGCGGATGCCGTGAAAGCCGCCGGAGAGAGTGAGAATATGAGCTACATTTCAACGGGTGGCGGGGCGTCGTTAGAGATACTTGAAGGCAAAACACTGCCTGCTATAGCTGTATTGGAGGCAAAATAGTGAGAAATATTATAGCTGCAAACTGGGAAATGAATTTTAGCATACAGGAAGCTGAGAGCACAGCAAAAGATATGGTAAAAAAGATTAAAAAAAGCCCTGCGGATATTTTGGTGTGTGCAAGCTTTGTTCATCTTGACAGACTCTCTAAGATTTTTAAAAACAGTATAATAAAACTCGGAGCGCAAAATATGCACTTTGAAGAAAAAGGTGCGTTTACGGGAGAAACATCGCCTGTTATGCTGAAATCCGTCAACTGCGAGTATGTAATTTTAGGGCACTCAGAAAGAAGACACATATTTAAAGAAGATGACGGATTTATAAATAAAAAGGTCAAAAGCGCACTTACCCATGGTTTAACACCTATTTTATGCGTTGGCGAAACACTTGATGAAAGAAATAGTGGTCAAGCCTTTGATGTTGTGTCAAGGCAGATTAAAAAAGGGTTTGAATCATTATTAGACACATCAGATGTTATTATTGCATATGAACCTGTATGGGCTATTGGGACAGGTGTTGCAGCGGATATAGAAACGATTTCAGAAATGCACGATTTTATACGCTCTATGGTTAAAAATAGCCCAATATTGTACGGTGGTAGCGTAAAACCGAAAAATGCAGAAGAACTATCACAAATAGAAAATGTGGACGGGTTTTTGGTCGGAGGTGCAAGTTTAAAAGCCGAAGATTTTAAAGATATAATAGAAAAATTTATAAAGATAAGATGGGGGTAATTATGTTGAATATTTTAATTATTGTACAGGTTGTATTGTCAGTTGTAATTATAGGAATGATATTAATGCAGAAGGGCAAAGGCGCTGATATGGGCGTCTCATTCGGAGCGGGGGCATCGGACACACTTTTTGGGTCAAGTGGGGCTATGCCGTTTTTTGCAAAGCTAACATGGTTTTTGGCTTTTTTGTTTATGCTTAATTCAATGTCTATATCTTATGTAATATATAAATCAAGGAATGCATCTATTGTTTCAACTACTACTACACAGACTGCGCCGGCAAAGAGCGAAGTGCCAACTAAAAACGCACCAATTAAGAAATAGAATGAAAAAAAGACAAA
>CAJXLZ010000138.1 GCA_913056505.1 uncultured Desulfurellaceae bacterium | reverse complement strand
CCCCAAGATATTCAGCTATCTCACTTAGAGCGTATCCATGGTTAATATAGGCATCATAAATACGGGCATCCCGTTCTCCCTTTGAAATCCTTTCCCGGCCGACTACATTATCAAGAGGGGTACTTGTTCCACCCCCCACCGAAAGGGTCTTATCACATTTGGCCATTTTATGCATCAGTATCATTTTTCGTATCTTTTCTATAAAAAAATCACTTCCTAAAAAAACCTGATTTTTCAAATTTAACCACGGTGATGATTGTCCTTTTCCTTCTGAAATAAATCGTTTGTACGCTTCTATTGCTTTCCCTTTAGCTGGATTAAATGCTGATAAAATCCACTCTGCGTTTAACCAGAAAGGTAACTTTGATTGCCCCGTCATTGCTCGGTAACTACTCCATTTCCAGTCTTGAGCGGAATATACCATCTTTGCTCTAACTGGATTCAAAACAATATACCGTGTTAATTCTAATAGGTAACTTTCTTTTTCAACCATAATCGCTTTATAACGACCTTGAAAAACATGCCCAACTCGCCTATGAATACGATTAAACTTTTGGCTATAAACGCCATTGAGCTGGCGCATACCTTGTGACAGATTCGCATCAGGAGTCTCTATTAGCAAATGGTAGTGATTTGACATTAAACAATAACCATGACATATCCAGTTATAAGATTTGCAGACTTCTCCAAAGACATCTAAGAATATCAACCTATCATCCTCGGTTTCGTAAATATCTTCTTGTCTATCGCCTCTTGAAGTAATGTGATATAGCGCACCTGAAAACTCCAGCCTTAGTGGTCTACCCATAAAGAAATCACCTGATTAAAAAATCATATAATACATCGTAGAAATTCACTATTCAAGACCTGACACATTTTTTCCATTGCTCCCGCACAATAAAATCTGCAGGTTTTGTTTTAAGTCTCCCCTTACTCTTTGGCCCTCCATAAACATAAGGCCATTGAGGAATATGTATTTGTGTTTGACTCACTGTCGTCATGATTATTTTTAAACTGATTTGTCATTGAGGCCAAGCATGTCTTGTATAGTTTCACCACGTTATACCAGATTTTAAAAAAATAAAGGACAGCCCTGATAACATATTAAAACTTTCACCACAAAGGAGTTAATATGTCCCAAGGCTATCACACGAATGCAAAAACTAATATGCATTCAAGAGAGATTATACAACAGTCTAAGCTCTCAAACATCGAATTGGCAGAACGGTTTGCAATCAATGAGAAAACAGCTTCCAAATGGAAAAACAGAGACCATTTAACAGATAAAAGTTCGCGACCACATACTATTCAACGCTCTTTAACTGATTTGGAAAGAGAAGTCATTCGGGTTGTGAGAACACTCACTTGGATAGAGCTGGATGACTTAGTGGACAGCGTTCTACCTTCTATCCCTAAAGCAAATAGGAGTAACGTTTATCGCACTCTGAGAGCATTTGATATCAATAGGGTTCCAGAAGAAAAAAAGGAGCAAGCCAAGAAATTCAAAGAATATGAGCCAGGGTATTTACATATAGATGTGACGTATTTACCTAAACTAGAAGGTATTAAATATTATCTTTATGTTGCCATTGATAGAGCTACTCGGCTGATGTTTTTTAAGGTTTATACCAATAAAACAGCGAATAATGCTGTTGATTTTTTAGGCCAGTGCAAGGCCTATTTCCCTTTTTATATCAGTCATGTATTGACAGATAATGGGGCTGAGTTTACCGATAAGTTTACGAATAGAAAAAACAAAGCCAGTGGTAATCATGAATTTGATATGGCCTGTATTGAAGATCACATTGACCATAGGCTAACAGCACCTGCTACACCGAAAACCAATGGAATGGTTGAGCGCGTTAACGGAACAATCAAAGATGCCACAATCAAGGTGTTAACGTATAAAGACAAGACTGAATTAAAAGCCGATTTAGATAAGTTCTTGGTGTATTACAACCTTAATCGAAGGCATGGTAGCTTAAAAAAAGAATTAAAGGTTAGAACACCCTTTGAAGCTGTCCGATGTTGGTATAGAATAAATCCAGAAATTTTTATAAAATCCCCCGATATATTTCGAGCTGATCTTTTAAAAATCATGGTACAACGTGGTGAAACCTGACAATAACTGATTTAAGAAAAGAATTAAATCAGCGTTATAAAGGTCTAGAAAACTATACCGTTGATAGTATAGGTTTAAAGGCTTTTATTATTCGCCTGCAAAACAATAAAGAAACAGACAAAGCTTGGTTAGAGTCAGTTGCCGCCTTTTTAGGTAAGGCCCCTGCGGATAAATGGAAACTGAAAAATAGTACCGAAGCTGAGTATAACTTAAAAGAATACAGTGCCCGATTACAACAACTGGCAAAAGTTCATAATTCAGAATATTCAGGGGGTACGCTTATCCGTATGGTGGATGGAAAACATGAAATCAACGAAGTTGCATATGTGACTGATGAGCTAAAAAAACAAGCGAATGAAAAAATAAAGCAACTTAAATTGGATAAGGTAGACAAACAATTAAAGTTGACAATTTTAACCCAGCTAATGAATGAATTAAGTGTGGAGGAAAATAATGACAACTTCAATTGACACACAGTTTTTGCAGCGTTGTATACAGGCATTAGACAGAGCATTGCAGTTGTTGCAAAACAGCCCTAAAGACAGTATAGAATACGAAATGTATCGCTCTGCTTGTATAAAAGAATTTGAAATTATCTTAGAACAATCAGGAAAATTATTAAAAAAAGTAAATGTTCCTGAAGATCAAATTATTGAACAATTTAATATAGCAGTAAAAGCAAATAAAACTTGGAAAAATATAGATAAATTACTTCCATTATATCTGAGATCAGAAAGCGATCTATATAATGAAATTGAAAATATATATGGCAAAGATGTAGCAAAGCAATCTATCCAGGGTATAAATGAAATTGAAAATAAAATTTCTAATTTTAAGCTTCCTTCAAAAGAACAGGAAATAACTACCCCTGAAGATATTGCTAAATTTAAGAGCTTAATTAAAGAAAATATTTTTCTAAAATGATGACTGATTTAACTAATGCTATAATTAGAGACATAATATTAGGAGAATTTTATAAAAGATCACAAGGGAAATCAGAAATACCAAAAATTCACATGTATAATTTTCCACAGTTAAAAGAAATTGAAAACGAGGTAATTTTTCAAAATATAAAATATTTAATTAATGAAGGTTTAGTCAGGGGTGGAATTGATCAAGATGAAAATCAGTCTTTTCCATGGATTACTAGATTAACGTCGTTAGGAATAAAATTTGTAGAAGATAAAAAATAATAGAGTAAATTAGACTAAAATAAAAAAGATCAAGTACTTATTTCTAAAAATTATATGAAAGATAATGGATGAAAAAAAAGAAGACAAATCTGATGAATCAAAACAAAATCACATTACATATTACAAATCACTGAGTAAAATTATTGCAAATATGAATGTGGAGATAA
>CAJXLZ010000137.1 GCA_913056505.1 uncultured Desulfurellaceae bacterium | reverse complement strand
CACCCCGTGCTTGACACGGGGGCGGAATGACAAGAGGGTGCAGACTACAGAATCCAGATTCCGTGTCAAGCACGGAATGACAGGAAAAAGAACAAAAAAGATTTATTCGTTTTCCGGCGTTTTCATTTTTATCCGTTTAAGTTTACGCTCGCACAAATATATAAGTTCCTTAGAATCTTTAGAATCCTTTGGATATTCTACATAAGTTATATAAAGTCCTTTAAATGTATCTCCTATATCAACCTTGCTCTGCTTGCATAGATCCAATATGCCTTTATTTAAAAAAGTGTTTAATTGCGGCATAAAACTAACTACATTTTTTTTATCATATATGAAAAGAAAAGAATCCGATCCCAAACGTGTAATACAGGAAATATTTTTTGTGGCTTTTAAGGAGCGAGCTACGCATTCAATAATGCTATTGCCTATATCAAATCCCTTTATATAATCTATATAATTTAGTGACTTAATATCAACGACAAAAAGATAAAAATGCCTTTGTTTTTTTATATATTCAGCAAGTGTTTTTAATAGCGTTGCCAAACGTTCCGTTCCTGTCATAAAATCTTTGGTAAATACTAATTTTCTGACATTATCTATCTCTTCTAAAACAGTATTTTCATCTTTTTCGTTCTCCTCAACTAAATAAGCATCACACAACGCATCCAACGATCGTTCCAATATATCATTATCAAGTTTGGAATTTTTAAGTATATTTATAGCTTCCTTTAATTCATACTTAAGCTTTGATCTGTATGTTCTACTGCTTGTCAGAGCATCAAAAACATCCGCAATAGCCAATATCCTTCCTCCTTCTGTTAATTGCTCCTTAACCAATTCGTCAGGATATCCTGAACCGTCGCATCGCTCATGGTGCTGCCTTATGCAATCTGAAATAGGTTTTAATTGCTCTATATTTTTAACTATATCGTATGAAAATACAGGGTGATACTTTATAATCTTATATTCATACTCCGTTAGTTTGCCGGGCTTAAGAAGAATATTATCCGGAATGCCTATCTTTCCTATATCATGCAGCAATCCTGCTGTATATATGTAGTTTTGCTGTTTATCATCCCATCCCATTACTCCTGCTATCTTTTTTGCATAATATGCAACGCGCTCGGAATGACCTTTTGTATATTTATCCCTAATTTCAGACGCTGTCATCATAGACTTAACAAAACCTTCCTCTGTTTTGGAGAGCATTGTAGACATCTTAGATAAACTTTTAGATGACAGTATGGAGAAAACAACATTATTGCCTATGGCCTTTAAATAATTGATATGTTCTTTTCCTAAAGGCACATTTTCATTAAAGCCAAAACCCAGAATAGCAATAACATTTTTTTTATAGCGTATAGGGACATAAAATGCAGATTTTATACCCATATGTTTTGACATAGCAGATGCTTTTATATTATGTTTTAGCAGATCTGCATGTGATATAGGCTTATCTATATTCATAGTCCACATTTTATACAGTATACTATCTTTTATTTTATCGTTTATCTCAAATGATACGAAAGAAAATTCTTCATCGCCCAAAAACATATATATATCCTCATCCGGCATTATAAAACCAAATGCATTAGTATTCGTTAAGGATCGTACATGATTAAAAACATTCAAAAGCCATTTCTTAAAATATGGTGTCTTAAACTCTTTAGAAATATTTAGACTGCTTATGAATTCTATCTGTTTTTCATTAAGCTCAAGTAATCTTGTATTCTCTTTATAGAGCTCATCCTTACCAAGCATAATTGCAATTGTATCTGCTATGCCATGAAGCAGCTGTAAATCATTCTGATCAAAATAATTCTTGATGTTGTTTGCGACCTGCAGTGCACCATATAATCTGTCGTCTTGCACAGGCACACTGATAAGCGATTTTATATCCGTTTCTTTCCAACTTTTATCTGATTGATCATAACTCTTGTAATCATCAACCAATATAGATTCTCTTGATTTTATTGTTTTGGATGCCACACCTGCAGAATCAATATTTCTTATTTTTAAATCCATAGAATCATATCGGTAATCGTCGTTGTGTAATAAATAGGACGTTTTACACTCTATATAATCTCCATTCAACATAGCAAAATAAGCCGAATCGGCGTAAAACAGAGCTGCTATATCACTAAGCACACCTAACCAGTTATCATTTTTATACTGTTTTTCTTCTATATGTTTTATAATACGAAGCAAATGAAGTTCTTTCAACATAGCCTTGATGTATATAGCAAAAAACATACCTAAAACAATAAGAATTTATTTTTGACTTTTAGCAATCTTAAACTATACTAATTGGAGTCTAAAAAGGAGGAATAGATGGTGAAGTCCTCTCTGCCCAAAAACCAATATTGGATAAGAAAACGGCCCATAATGAGTGTAGGCTCTTTTAAAAATTATTGGGAAAATCCCTGGTCTATAGAAATAGACGGTTTAGTAGAAAAAAATTTAGAACTGAGTTATGACGATATTTTAAAAATGCCCCAAAGTAAAGTCGAGTATGATCTGCATTGCGTTGATGGCTGGAGCGTTCCTGATATGAAGTTTGATGGTATATTAGTCTATGATTTTTTAAACAGTATCAATGCTAAAGGTGCTCTCTATTTATGGATAGAATCTATTGATGGATATACAAGCGGTGTTGATATTGAGGAACTTCTTGATGAAAAAGCTATATTTGCACTGAAAATAGACTCACAAAAGTTAACCGCTGGCGACGGTGCACCAATGAGGTTAATAACGCCTAAACATTTTGCCTATAAAGGTGCCAAATGGATTAAAAAGATAACACTCACGAATCAATTTAAAAAGGGATTTTGGGAACAGAGGGGCTATCATACAAGAGCACGCGTCTTTGAAGATGAGCGCTTCGCTAACGACTAAACAATGAAACTATTTCTGTTAAAAAAACTGCTTGAACTTATACCGACATTTTTCGGTATAACACTAATAATTTTTTTTGTTATACACCTTGCTCCGGGCAATCCTATAGATTCTATGGGCACATTTAACCCAAATATAACATCTGAGTCATTAGAGCAGATGAAAAAGATTTACCACCTGAACCAACCATTATATATACAATATATCGCGTGGCTTAAATCTATTTTAGACTTCAATTTCGGCATAAGTCTTGTAGACGGCAGAAATGTTATGGATAAAGTGATGGATAGACTGCCCGTAACCGTAGGAATAAATGTTGCAACCTTAATTTTAACATTCTTAATAGGTGTACCTATCGGCATCATATCTTCATTAAAGAAAAACAGACTAATTGATAAATTTTTCACATTTGTTGTGTTCAGCGGATATGCTTTGCCCTCATTTTGGTTGGCGCTGCTTTTAATGATAGCATTCAGCGTTCATTGGCATCTATTGCCCCTATCAGGACTACACTCTATGAATGTTAAAGCCGGCCTGCCCTACTATTTAGATCTATCTAAGCATCTAATTATGCCCATTTTTATAGGTGTGTTCGGCTCACTTGCCGGCATCTCAAGATATGTAAGAAAAGGCATGATAGACGT
>CAJXLZ010000136.1 GCA_913056505.1 uncultured Desulfurellaceae bacterium | reverse complement strand
TTGTCAACAAAAAAATGACGTTTTGTTTAAACATTCTGTTTTATAAATAATTTTACATCCGAAATACTGTTTGGCAATACGGAAAATTTCTTGGTCTTACCTCTTAAATTGGTTATGGCTTCAGGTTCAGCGGGTTTAATACCAATGGCTCTTTGTATAGCATCGGGAAATTTTGCAGGATGCGCCGTGGATAAGCATATTACATCACCTAATCCCGATTGTTTAGCCGCAAAAACGCCGGCTGCCGTATGAGGGTCAAGTATATATCCCGTCTCGTCGTAAAAAAGTTTAATGGTCTTTAATGTATCTTCAACCGAACAGGCATATGATATGAAATCCTTATGAACTTTATCTAAATCATCTTTGCCAAACTTGAGTTTTCCGTTATCAGAAAACTCACCCATAACTTTATTGATCCTATTTGTATCCTCGTTAAATAGATAATATAAATACCTTTCAAAATTACTTGCGATCTGTATATCCATTGACGGGGAAATGGTTTTAACAACTTTACTTAAACTGTAATCACCAAATCTGACGAAGCGATACAGGATATCATTTGAGTTTGTCGCTAATATTAACTTTTCAATGGGCAGACCCATTCTTTTTGCAAAATATCCTGCCAATATATCCCCGAAATTTCCCGTAGGAACACTAAAAGTTACACTGCTCTTCCCGCTTTTAAAATACGCATAAAAATAGTAGACAATTTGTGCCAATATTCTTGCCCAGTTGATGGAATTGACTGCGCCCAGCCTATATCTATTTTTAAATTCAAGATCGGAAAATATACTTTTAACAATCCTTTGACAGTCATCAAACGTGCCGTCTATTGCTATATTAAAAACATTTTTATCCTCGACTGTAACCATCTGCAGTTTCTGTACTTCGCTTACAGCATTATTCGGGTGCAGTATAAAAATATTGATATTCTTTTTGCCCTTTAAACCATAAATCGCCGCAGAACCTGTATCGCCGCTTGTGGCACCCAATATATTTATGTAGCTATGCGTTTCATTCAATACAAACTCGAATAGATTGCCAAGAAACTGTAGAGCCACATCTTTGAAAGCAAACGTCGGTCCATGGAATAGTTCTAAAATATACAAATCATCTTCTCTTACAAGTGGCGTTATCTCTTCTGTGTCAAAATTCACATAACTGTCATTAATCAGCTTTTTTATATCGTCAGCATCTATATCATCGATAAATAGTCTGAAAATTTCAAAAGCTATCTCTTTGTAAGATAGGTTTTCTAATCTTGATAGGTCTGCTTTTGGTATATATTCAGGCACTATCAATCCGCCGTCTGAGGCAAGACCCATCAAAAATGCCTCTTTAAAACCTATATTGCTAACACCACCCCTTGTACTCTTATATCTCATAATCACACCCTCTTTATAGCTTGGTTGGCACATACCAAAATCGGGTCCCAAACCGGCGCAAATGGCGGTGAATATGCCAAATCAAGCCCCTGGATATCTTTAATTGTCATATCAGCAAAGAGCGCAGTTGCCATTACATCAATTCTAAGTGCAACGCCCTCGCCTCCAAATATTTGGCTGCCAAGCAGTCTACCGCTATTCTTTTCTGTTATAAAAATAACAGAAATATCCTTAGGATTAGGAAATCCGTGAGCCCTTGTTTTTGTTGTTACAACGGTTTTAAATGCATCATAGCCCTCATCTTGAGCCTCTTTTAGGGATAACCCTGTTTTTGCTACTGTTATATTAAATAATTTAAGTACACTTGTTCCAACAATACCTGCAAATTTTTCATTGGCACCTGCAATATTTGCACCTGCCAATTTACCGATTTTGTTTGCATTTGTACCGAGAGGCATAAAAACATTTCTTTTCAGCAGTTTATTGTAAATCAATGCACAATCGCCGCCTGCATACACATTGGGATTGGTTGTCGCAGCATACCTATCTATAACTATAGCGCCTTTAGACAGTTCGATATCTGTACCCTCTAAAAACTCGGTGTTGGGAATAATGCCCTTTGATATACTGACAAGATCAGTCTTAAATGCACCTTTATTGGTTACAACGGTCTTGTCGTCTTCTATCTTTTCTATATCCACACCCGTGTAGAGCTCAACGCCATTCTGCTTCAATTCCAATTTTATGGCTTCCTCAACCTCATCTTCATACATTCCAGACATTTTGTCGCTCTTTTTAAGCAGCACAACATCCATACCGAGGGTTTTATAGGTTTCGGTTAATTCTAAATTTATATATCCTCCGCCTATTAAAACGGCTTTTTGGGGATTTTTTTCGTCTATATAGCGTTTTATCCTTCTTGCATCGTCAAGAAATTTCAGGCTGAACACGCCATCTTGGTTGACACCTTCTATCGGCATTTTAACAGCCCTTGCTCCTGTTGCAATAACCAGTTTATCATAGTTAATATCGTATGTTCTGCCGGTGGATACATTCTTAACGTTAACAATTCTCTCTTTTGTGTCTACGCCTATTCCCTCATTAAGCAACCTTACATCTAAGCCTCTTTTTTCTTTAAATTGAGTGGCACTCATCACGGTGAGTTCATTTATGTCACCCTTTCTTGAGATGTTATATGGCATACCACATGCGCCATAGGATACATCCTCAGATTTTTCAAGCACTACAACGTGTGCTGTCTTTACTCTTCTTTTAACCTGGCTTGCCGCACTCATTCCCGCAGCATCACCACCTATTACAACAACTTTCAAAGGCTTACTATCCATAACACACCCCTTAAAATGCTTATTTTATTATATATTTATATCAAATAATAACTGTAAAATAAACAAAATCTTATTATAAATTATAAATACTATATGACTTGGAAAAAATATTCAATAAGGTTTTATGAACTCTTGAATTATTTGACCATTAAATAAAGCTATACTTTTAACCCTTTGACAAAACAGAAAAAAGTGATTAAAATCAACATCAAACCTGTCTAAAGAATGGGGTGCAAGCTCAATGGTTGTTAAATTTTAATATTAGGGGGTACTATGAAAAGGTTTTTGATTATTTTTATCGCAGTGCTGTTTTTATCGCCTGTTCTGGCACACGCAAAGCAGTATAAAATTGATTTAGGTATTGCTACAACACCGAACACATTCCACTATAAAGCAGCGGAAAAATTTAAAAATATCGTTGAGAAAAAGAGTGACGGCAATATAAAGGTTGTTATTCATCGGTACTAACTTATCAAAATAATTAATTAAATCTGTTTGAACATCTGGATCAGCATTTTCTTGTACAATTAAAGATGCACTAGTGTGTTGAATGCTTAAATTAAGCATCCCATTTTTAAATTTAACAGGAGGTGAACCATTTCTTCGAGATGATATTGCTGAATCATCGTTCCCATGGCGCCATCCAGCACCAGCACCCGCTTTTTTAACTCGTCTTTTATATTTGTATTCATTTTGTTTTTCTTTCGTTTAAAGATATACCATCCCGGGGCAGCCAGCTACCCTGAAATCTAATCGCCAATTTAAACGTTGTTTAAACTGTAAGTTAAGAATGAACGTACATCTTATTTATCATGAGTAA
>CAJXLZ010000135.1 GCA_913056505.1 uncultured Desulfurellaceae bacterium | reverse complement strand
GAATTCCTCCGAAATTGTAAAAAGGGGCATAGTGCATGTTCCGGAAGGAAGAAGGTTATTTCCCGATATGACAGTTGAGGAGAACCTTATAATGGGTTCGTATCAGTTGAAAGATAAAAATCTCATAAATAAAAATCTTGAATTTGTTTATGATCTTTTTCCACGTCTTGCCGAACGCAAAAAACAGAAAGCCGGTAGTATGTCTGGTGGCGAGCAGCAGATGGCTGCAATAGGACGGGGACTTATGGCAAGCCCAAAACTATTTTTGATAGATGAGATGTCGTTGGGACTAGCCCCTTTAATAGTTGATAATTTGATAGATATTGTTGCAGAAATAAACAAAAGGGGAACAACAGTTTTGTTGGTTGAGCAGGATGTTCAATTGGCATTGGAACATTCTCATTATGGCTATGTTCTTGATACGGGCAGGGTTGTTATGGAAGGGAAATCTGAAAGGTTATTAAATGATCCGAAGATCAAAGAGGTTTATCTCGGATTGTAGTTTAATTGGGAGGTTAAAATGTTTGTAAAAGATTGGATGACTTCACCGGCAATTACAATAACTAAGGATAAAACATTGCCCGAGGCTGTTAAAATAATGAGAGAAAAAAAGATAAAGCGTCTTCCTGTGGTGGACGAACATAATAAACTTATAGGACTATTGTCAGATATAGAGATTCAGGAATATCTACCCTCTGAGGCAACTACATTGGATGCTTTTGAATTGGGCTATCTATTGAGCAAAATAAAGGTTGAAAAGGTTATGAAAACTATTGTGTTCACTACGCGCCCGGATGTCAGCATAGAGGAGGCTGCTATGGAAATGTATGACAGATCTGTTAGCTCTCTGCCTGTTATAGAAGATGATAAAGTTGTAGGCATAATAACAGAAAAAGATGTTTTTAAAGAGTTGATAGATATAACAGGCGTTAGAAGCGGTGGTCATAGAATATGTGTAGTTATCAAAGATGTAGCAGGAAGTATCAAGGAAGTAGCAGATATAATTCGTGATGCAGGATATGGCATAGAAAGCACATTATCGTCTCATTCCTGCACCAAAGAGGGTTATAGAAAAGTCGTATTGCGTACAAGAGGCAATGGGAATTTTATAAAAATGAAAGATGAGATATTAAAGAACTATCCAGACGCAATAATTGATTAGCATAAAGATCTTTTGCTGTTTATCCCAACAACGATCTGTTACCCACGATAAATTGTTTATCTCCGAATGAATGTTCAAATGCTTTATCCTCTTTGAATAGTTTATTTAGTGTATTTTCTAATTTATCTGCACTGATGTTAAATACATCCATAAGCTCTTTTCTAGAGCATGGGCGTATATTTATCATTTTTATAATGGAACGCTCTATATTGTCGTAAAAGTTGTCATTCTCTTTATTGAATGCACTGATAATTTCAACTTTTACATCTGATTTTGCGCTTAAGAAAGAATATGCCATCATCATTTCTTGATTACTCAAACGTTTTGCGGATGTGTATGCAGGGGGCCTGTCAACCGTGCCTATCTGCACCCGTGCTGGTTTTATATAATTAATGGCAGTAGCGAGTGCGTCTAATTCTTTTTCAGAATCATTTATGTTTTTTGCAAGCAGTATCTCAAGCCAAATTTCTCCCTCAAACTCCTCGTTGAATTTCTTTAATCCTTCTATTATTGTATCAAGTTTCAAATCTTTATGAGGCATATTTATTTTTCTAAATGATTCTGATCGTGCAGAGTCCAAACTTGGTACTACAACATCAGCGTGTGCTAATGCATCTCTTACATCTTTTAAATACAACAGGCTTCCATTTGTCAAAACTGCGACCTTGTATTTTTTGAATGATTTCACAAACTCAATCAATTCCCCTATATCTGAATTAAGCGTTGGTTCTCCGCTGCCTGAAAATGTTACAAAATCAATCTTACCGATTTTTACAATACTCTCCTCAAATTCCTTTTTTATGTCATTCACATTAAAAAATGATTGCCTTGTGATAGTTAAGTTTGTAGTTTTTCCAACCTCGCAGTAAATGCAGTTGTATGTGCAAGTTTTAAATGGAATAATATTTATGCCAAGACTTAAACCTAATCTGCGTGATGGCACAGGACCAAAAAGAAACCCCATTTTCATACTCATTCTCCTGTAAAAAATTTTTTAACCAAATCGTTTGATATGTATTCAAAGTAGTAGTTTATTCGGCGGCAGTTCAGCGAAGATATCTCTGTTTCCGGCATTGGCATCAGATTAAAATATTGTTCATACTCTTTGCTAAGATACTTGAATTTATCCGCAACAACAAAAAATGGTATATTCTCACTCTTTGCCATAATGGATAGACATTTTGTACCTATCTTATTGACAAAATATCTATCAAACATTGCATCTGCACCACTTAATACAGCTTGCGTTTCCTTAATAATGGATCCATAAGATGCATCTTCAAATAATACAACATCAATATTATTCTTTAAAAGTTCTTCTGCAAATATCTCACCCTCATTTTTCGGATGTCCCACACTTAGATAAACTGTATTGGGTACTATTTTATAAATTACATCTTTAACGCTTTTTGATGATGAGATTGTGCATAAATTTTTAATGCCGTTTAATTCATTCACAGCCTCTGAAATTGCAGATTTATAAGCGCTTTCAATCTTACGCTTAAGTAGATTTAGGCTATTTTTGTTGCCATTTTTTAGAATATCAATTATCCTAAAACCTATATTTATAACAGATGCCATTGAGGGTTGATTTATGATGACATTATTTATTGATTCTTTAGTTTTTTCATCTGAAAATCCTGATATAGCTGCATCTAACATTAAATTTACTATATAGCTTGAACCGTGCGTTCTATCATTGGACAGACTGTTTAAAACAGACAAATAATCCATATCTAAAGTTTATAGTTTTTAAGAAGAAATGCAATACACAAATGGTGCGAGCGGGGAGAGTCGAACTCCCACACCTTTCGATACTAGATCCTAAGTCTAGCGCGTCTACCAATTCCGCCACGCTCGCAATAGTGGTGCGCCTGGAGGGACTCGAACCCCCAACCTACGGATCCGAAGTCCGTTGCTCTATCCATTGAGCCACAGACGCTCTTGGGATAAACTTATAAAATTATACAAAATAGCTTCTCTTGTGTCAAACAAAAGAGCTATCATACAATGCGCTTTCCCTCTACATACTATTTTTATTGTTATTTCCTTTATTTCTGTTGTCATTCCCTTGATTTCCCTGTCATTCCCGCTATTTTCCTTGTCATTTCCACGAAAGTGGAAATCCAGAGTCAAGAATTCAGAATGCTATAGTATGGATTCCGCATCAAGTGCGGAATGACAAGAAAGGACAACGTGATAAGTAGAATGGAATGACAAAAAAGGAAGTGTCATTCCCGCGTAGGCGGGAATCCAGACTTAATAACAAGTAAAGAGACTATTCTTACCGTACCAATCTTTTATAAAAATCATCCCAAATAGGATTATTCTTTTTTACAAACAGCATTGAATATCCTCACCCTTTACTTTTTGAGTGAGCAAAAAGTAAACAAAAACTCACCCGCTACAATAAA
>CAJXLZ010000134.1 GCA_913056505.1 uncultured Desulfurellaceae bacterium | reverse complement strand
ATAGAGAAAGCTAAAAAAAATGGTATGGGTGCTGTTGCCTTGACAGATCATGGCAATATGTTTGGTGCATTGGAATTTTATAAGCTTGCCAAAAAACAAGGAATTAAACCTATTATAGGATTTGAAGGTTACATTTCACCTGAATCAATGGATAACAAACAGGTAAAAGGCAATTACCACATTACATTGCTTGCGAAAAATGAAGTAGGATATAAGAATCTTCTCTATCTAACGAGTATGTCCTTTATAAAGGGTTTTTATTATAAGCCGAGGATAGATAAAAAAATACTAAGGGAACACTCTGAAGGCATTATAGCAGGTAGTGCCTGCCTGCATGGCGAAATACAGATAAAGCTGCTAAATAACGATTATGAAGCAGCTAAAAAGGCAGTTATCGAATATAAGGATATATTCAACAAAGACAGCTTCTTTCTAGAGATAATGAGACATGGTCTGGAAGATCAGATAAGAATAGAAAAGGATATAATAAGATTATCGCAGGAGACAGATACGCCGCTTGTTGCTACAAATGACTGTCATTATCTGAATAAAGAGGATGCTCTTGCTCAGGATGCCCTTTTATGCATACAGACCAACAGACTCTTGTCCGATACCGACAGAATGCATATGGGCAGTCAGGAATTTTACTTTAAAACTCAAGAGGAGATTTATAAAGCATTTGAGGATTATCCGGAGTTTGTGAACAATTCTCAAATTGTAGCGGATATGATTGATTTGGAATTGGATATAGGAACATTGAGACCACCGCACTATAAAACAGAAGATGGGACTGATGAGAAGATCTACCTCAGGAATCTTGCAGAGGAAGGTTTAAAGAGAAGATTAAGCGAATCTCACGGCTCATACAGTCCTGAAGATTATGAATTTTACAAGAAAAGACTGGATTATGAGTTGAACATTATAGAGCAGATGGACTTTTCGGGCTATTTTCTAATTGTCTGGGATTTTATTAATTACGCAAAGAAAAAGAAAGTACCTGTAGGACCCGGGAGGGGTTCTGCTGCAGGCAGCCTCGTTTCATATTCCATAGGTATAACAGATTTAGACCCAATAAAGTATCATCTGCTTTTTGAGCGTTTTTTAAATCCGGAGCGTGTAACAATGCCCGATATAGATGTGGATTTCTGTGTTGAACGCAGGGATGAAGTTGTAAAATATGTTAAGGAAAAATATGGCGAGTATAATGTTGCTCAAGTCATCACTTTCGGAACAATGGCTGCAAAAGCTGTTACGAGGGATGTAGCACGCGTTATGGGCTTCCCATACAAAGATGCGGATAAAATAGCTAAGATGATACCGGACAAAGATGATTTAGACGATGCCGTTAAGGATAATAAAGAACTAAAACAGCTTATCAATTCCGATGAACAAGTTAATGAACTATTTAAAATATCTAAAACACTTGAGGGTGTGAAAAGGCATGCCTCTACGCATGCTGCGGGAGTTGTTATATCAACAGATCCTATTTATGAACGATGCCCTATATATAAACCACCAGGAGAAGAGGAACTTGTTACTCAATTTTCCAAAGAGTATTTAGAGGATGTGGGTTTAATTAAGTTTGACTTTTTGGGATTAAGAAACTTAACGGTTATAGATTTGACAGTTAGATCTATAGGGAACGGGTTTGATATAACAAAAATCCCATTGGATGATAAAGCAACATATGAAATGCTTCAAAGCGGCCGTACGCTGGGCGTATTCCAACTTGAATCCGATGGTATGCAGAGATTAATAGTGGATCTTAAACCCACCCATTTTGAAGATTTAATAGCTCTTGTGGCTCTTTATAGGCCGGGACCTTTAGGTAGTGGAATGGTTCAAGATTTTATAGAAAGAAAACACGGCAGGAAAAAGATTGAATTTTTACTACCGGAACTTGAAGATATATTGAAAGAGACCTATGGCATTATCCTTTATCAGGAACAGGTTATGCAGATAGCAAGCAGACTTGCAGGCTATTCATTGGGAGAAGCGGATATCTTACGCCGTGCAATGGGCAAAAAGAAGATGGATGTTATGGAAAAACAGAGGCAGGTATTCGTAGAAAGAAGTGTTAAAAATAATATTGATAGAAAGAAGGCTGAATATATTTTCGAGCTTATGATGAAATTTGCAGAATATGGATTCAACAAATCGCATTCGGCAGCTTATGCCTATATTGCATATCAAACAGCATACCTAAAAACGCACTATCCGGCGTACTTTTTGAATGCGCTTCTAACAAGTGAAAAAAACAATACGGACAAGATTGTAAAATATATAGAAGAGTGTAAACAGCTGAATATTAAAATATTGCCGCCAGATATTAATGAGAGCTTCAAAGATTTTACGGTCATAGACAAAGACGACAAAAAAGCTATAAGATTCGGGCTCGGCGCTATTAAAAATGTAGGTGAGAAGGCAATAGAAAATATTATAGAAGAAAGGGAGAGTAATGGATATTTTTCCTCTGTTTTTGATTTCTTGAAAAGGGTGAATAGTAGAAAGATAAATAAAAAGGTGTTTGAGAGCCTGATTAAAAGCGGGTGTTTTGATTCGCTTGGAATAAATAGAGCAAAACTGCTTGCATCACTTGAGGGGTTAATTGAGTGGGCAGCAAAAGCTACCAAAAAATCTAAAAAAATGGGATCATTGTTTGGTAGCAGTTCAGTCGAAGAAAACGAATATCCTGAGCTATCCGATGCCGAAGATATGACTAATGAGGAAAAGTTGAGGTATGAAAAGGAGCTTCTCGGTATATTTATTACCTCTAATCCTCTTGAGAATTACAAAGCTGTTATATATAGTGTGATTACCGCAACAAGCAAGACGTTGTGCAATTTTAAAGAATCAGATAAAGCTATTATGGCAGGTGTACCTACGAGTATAAGAAAAGTGAAAACAAAGAGAAAATCAACGATGGCTTTTATAAAATTTATGGATATGGACGGGACGATAGATGTAACTATTTTCCCAAAATTATATGAAGAAAAGAAAGATGTGATAGAATCAAACGATGTATTTATTTTAATAGGCAATGTAGATAAAACAGGTGATAAGTTGACACTGCTTGCACAGAATATAATAAAGATAAACGATATAGAAAATTATATAGAAAGTGCTGTGGTTGATATCCAAGATCAGCCAAAAGATAATATTGTAAAAATAAAGCATCTGTTTGAAAGCAACAAAGGAAAAAATGAATTGATAATAAGATTTATAAATGAAGATAAAATCTATTGGATAAAAACAGTTATGCGGATTAAACCGTCTGAGACACTAATAAAATCTATACAGCAGATGGATATGAATATACATCTATCATTACCGTAGTGGGCTATAATTCTGTCATTCCGTGCTTGACACGGGGGTGGAATGACAATAGAGAACAATGTCACCCTGCACTTTTTCTTGTCATTCGTTTTATTGTCATTCCCGCGAACGCGGGAATCCAGACTCCAGATTCCGTGTCAAGCACGGAATGACAGAATGGATGATGACGCTTTATAAAAATCATCCCAATTAGGATTATTCTTTTTTCCAAACAGCACAAATACCCTCCCTTTACTTTTTGAGTGAGCAAAAAGTAAACAAAAACTCACCCGCTACAA
>CAJXLZ010000133.1 GCA_913056505.1 uncultured Desulfurellaceae bacterium | reverse complement strand
AAAAAACGTTAAACAGAGTTACATTTATATATCTTTTCCATCTGTAGGCCTAATGAGTAGATATATATACGATGTAAAGGTTATGTCATTTATCTTTGGTGGCGGGTTACAGTCTGTTTTGAGCGAAGATATTAGAAAAAAAAGAGGATACGCATACTCTGTATTTTCGCTAAACTATAGCTTAAAAAATGGTGGTGTATTTGTTATAGGTCTGCAAACCCAAAATAAATATACACTCAAAGCCATAGACGCGATATTTTACGATATTGCAAATGTTGAACAGTTTATAAACAATCACCGCGTTGAACTCGCAAAACGATTTATAATAGGCTCTATGCCTATAGGGTTGCAAAAGTCGCTATCTGTTGCAGCTAAATTATCAGATATGTATACGCGCAATATAGATGAACTGCCATGGATTTATGATGAGAAACATATACAAGATGTGAATTTTCAAGATGTCAAATTTATTGCGCAAAAGATATTCACAGGCAATATCTCTATTGGCATTGTATCTAACAAAGATTACACTAAAGATATAAATGCTATTGTAAAAAAATATGAAAAAAGACTTACAGTATTACATAGATGAATTTTTGGCATTTCTGCAGATACAGAAGGGCTTGTCTAAGTTGACCATAAAGAGTTATCAATCTGACCTAAAGCCACTTTCTACATTTTTTGAGCATAAAGAGCTGAACAGTATAAATCTATTTTATTATATTGAAGATATGAAATCTCACTTTAAGCCATCCAGTGTAAATAGAAAATTGTCTACTATTCGTGCATTTTTAAGGTATTTGAACAGAGAAAAATTGGTAGACATTTCATATAAGGATATAAAAAATGTAAAATATAGCCGAACATTACCGGACTATATATCATTTAACAGAATTAAAGAGCTGTTTTCAGATACGCGGGATGGACTTATTCTTATGTTTATATATGCTTCGGGCTTAAGGGTTAGTGAATTGATAAATGTAAGAATATCCGACATCTTCTTTGATGCTGGATTTATTAGGGTTAAAGGGAAAGGCTCCAAAGAGCGCATAGTGCCGTTAGCTATCAGTGTTGTGGATAGGGTGAAGCATTACATAGCCAACGAGCGCAAAGGGTGCGATAGCGACTATCTGTTTATAACAAACAGGGGGCATAAATTTACACGGCAGGGTATATGGAAAATTGTGAAAAAGCGCTCACATGCCATAGGGTTAAATATATCACCGCACACATTGAGACATCTATTTGCAACCCATTTGATAGAAAACGGTGCAAATTTAAGAAGTGTTCAAGAGATGTTGGGGCATGAGAGCATTTTAACAACGCAAATATACACAGATATTTCAGATAAAACTGTTGAGGATGTATTTCATAAGTTGGAAATATTAAAATGAGTAAAGTATGGACTCTGAGCTACTTTGTCATTCCGCACTTGATGCGGAATCTAAAGTATAGACTCTGGATTCTAAAGTCTAAAGTCTGGATTCTGAGCGTTCGCGGGAATGACATATGGAAAGTGTGGGAATGGCGAATTAAAATGGGGATAGTAAATGAAAAATGAGTAATGAGAGGGTAGCTGCTGTCATTGTAGCGGCGGGCAAGGGTGAACGATTCGGATCTCAAAAACAATTTGAAATGATAAGAAATAAGCCTGTTTTGGACTATAGCATAGATATACTAAAAGAATATGTAGAAAATATATGTGTTGTTGTGTCCAAAGATAATGTGGCATTTGCAAAAAGTATTTATAACGGCTTGTTAATTGCTGAGGGCGGGGCTGAGCGTATGAACTCTGTATATAACGGTTTGCGTATGTTGGATTGCGATATTGTTCTGATACATGATGCCGCAAGGCCTCTGATAGATGAGGATTTGGTAGAAAGGGTTATAGATAACGCTGTGCTTTATGGTGCAGCCGTGCCTGCAACAGCGATATCTGATACGCTTAAAAAGGGTAAGAATGGGTTCATAAAAAACACAATTGACAGAGGGAATATGTATACTGCCCAAACCCCTCAAGGATTCAAATATGGTATGCTGCTCAATGCTTATAAAAAGGCAATCGGTTCTGGAAGGATATATACGGATGACTCGAGTGTTTGGGAAAAATACTGTGGTATGGTTAAAATAACGAAAGGTAGTAGCAAAAATATTAAGATCACAACGAAAGAAGATTTGGAGCTTGCAAAATGTCTTTTAAAATAGGGTTTGGGTATGATGTTCACAAATTTCAAAAAGGCAGGGATCTAATTTTAGGCGGGGTAAAAATAGATTATAAGTATGGCCTTGAAGGACATTCCGATGCAGATTGTCTTGTACATGCCGTTTGCGATGCTATTCTTGGTGCTGCGGGTTTGGGCGATATAGGTGAAATGTTTCCTAATAGTGATGAACGCTATAAAGATGCGAACAGCTTGTTATTTTTAAAACATATAGGGGATGTTATCAAAAAAAATGGCTATGCAATATCCAATATAGACGTTACTGTAGCTATGCAAAGCCCTAAAATTGCTGCGTACAAACATACTATGATAGAAAAAATGTCCTCTGTATTAAACATTGATAATAAAAAAATTAATATAAAAGCAACAACCACAGAAGGGCTGGGCTTCGAGGGGCGTTTGGAAGGTGTGAGTGCTTATGCCATTGTTTTATTGGAGGATTTGCATGAGTGAAATAGGAAAATTATTAATAATATTTGGTTTTATAATGGTTCTTGTGGGCATTATGCTTACCTTTTTCCCGAAATTGCCGTTTGTTTTAGGAAGATTGCCCGGCGATATTATTATAAGAAAAAACAACTTTACATTTTATTTTCCGCTTGTAACAAGCATTATTTTAAGTATAATCCTTACTATTATTTTATACTTTTTAGAAAAACATTAGGAGGTGTGATGTTTAATTTTGTTACAAATGCTTATGCTGCCGGTAGTGCTTCAAATCCCAGTATGGTTGGTCAACTGCTCCCATTAATTCTTATTGTTGTTGTATTCTATATATTTCTTATATTGCCGCAACAGAAACAGAGGAAAAAACATAAGGAATTTGTAGAGTCTTTAAGAAGAGGAGATAAGGTTATAACATCAAGCGGTCTTTATGGAACAATAGTGAAAGCAAACGAGAAGGATGTTATACTGGAGATAGCTGATGGAGTAAATGTTAAAATTATGAAAGGGAATATTGTAGACAAAGCATAGTAAAGAAGACTCTGGATTCTAAGCTTACGCGGGAATGATAAGTAGAAATCGTTGCCTTCTTGTCATTCCGCACTTGATGCGGAATCTGGACTTTAGGACTCTGGATTCCCGCGTGCGCGGGAATGACACATCATTCTCCTGTCATTCTATTATATTTATCACGTCGTCCTTTCTTGTCATTCCGCACTGCCGTTTTTTGTCACTCTGTGCCCATATTCTGTCATTCCGTGCTTGACACGGAATCTGGATTCTGGAATCTGGAGTCTAAACTTTAAAGTCTGGATTCCCGTTTTCACGGGAATGACAATAAAAAATGTTGCGTAGACAAAAAAGTGGTGTGTAATAAGAAAAAAGCGGGAATAAATAAGGATTTAGCCTATAATAATTATTTATATACCGTATCCATTTTTGATAAGCTTGAAGAATCT
>CAJXLZ010000132.1 GCA_913056505.1 uncultured Desulfurellaceae bacterium | reverse complement strand
TATACGCATATTTTCAATACTGGTAAATCTTATATAATCGCTCATATCCTCTAAATTTTTTTGTATATTATATATACTATGTTTTATCTCATCTGGTGGCGCTACAGCAATAAAAAGTCTCATCCGTTTTCCATTATATAATCTCTTAAAAAAAGCATGGCAAATCTTGAAGTTTTTTCCCTTATAGTTTTTCTATTGCCGGAAAAAATCATTTTCTTTACAACCAGATTATCTTTAGATGCAACAGATATGTATACCAGACCTACGGGTTTAGCATCACTGCCGCCTGTAGGACCTGCAATGCCTGTTACAGCCACAGCATAGTTCGCATCAGCTTCAGAAAGTGAGCCGTATGCCATTTGGCCTGCAACCCTCTCACTTACCGCACCGAATTCATTCAAATCGCTGCTATATACGCCTAATGTCTTTTCTTTCAAAAAATTAGAGTATGTTGTAAACCCTCCGACAAAACATTTAGATGATCCGGGGATATCCGTTATTGCGGCAGCTATAAGACCCCCTGTGCACGACTCCGCAACACTGATTTTTAGATGTTTTTTTGTCAGCAGATCAAAGAGCGATTCAGCCGGCGTCGAACCATTTGTTGTATATATATATTTTTCATCTATATTTTTTAATACATCACCTATTTTAGCATAAGGAACGCTCAATATGGTTTCAAATTCATTTGAATATAGTTTATATTCACTTTCAATATCCGCTTTAAACACACCCAGCCTAGCCTCTTTACCTAAAATGTAGCCTTTAAGAACCTCAATATTCGTATCTTCTCTTAAGCTTTCCAATATAAACACTATAGGTTTGCCATCTATTTTATCCGCAAAAATATTATCTGTTATTTTACTAAAACCCTTGGCAATTACATAGGGTTTTTCGCCATTGACAAATATAGAACTACGCTCAAATTCCATAAGCATAGCCTTCTGCAGTTTATGCCAACTATCTTCAGAATAGATTACTAAAACAGCATCCGTATTATCAAAAACAAACCTTAGACTATTCTTTATGTCCGATAAATCGTTTTTGCAGCGTAGCTCAAACGCGATATCTACACCCAATTTGTAAAAGGTTTCCTTATTTAGAGTATCTAAACCGTCTATGCCGATTTTTATCAATCCTGCTTTCATCTGAATATCACCTGCAATATGATGTTAACCATAAGCGCACCCACTGCGTCATCTATCATTATGCCGAATCCACCATGCAGTCTCTCTAATGCATTAAGCGGGGGAACCTTTGATATATCTACTATCCTAAACAGCAAAAAACCGACAACAGCGGCGGAGAATGAATAAGGCACAGCTATCATTGAGATAAGCATGCCTACAACTTCATCGATAATAATAAACGACGGATCCTTGATATCGTATATATCCTCCATAACATCACTTACCAAAGTGCCCACAATAAATAAAATTACGACAAAAACAGTATAAACGAGTATAGAAGCATCTTTTAAAAACATATATATAAGCAAACCGAATAAACTGCCCATGGTACCCGGCGCATAAGCGGTGTACCCAACCCCGAAAACAGTAGCTATATTGTCGGAAATTCTCTGTATAAATTCATCTGAAATTTTCATAAAAACTCATCAAAAAAAGATATAAGTTCATCAATATGTTTTTTTTCAACTATTAAAGGCGGTTCAATTCTTATGGTTTTATTTCCGGCTTTACCAAGTAGGATATGGTTCTCAAACGCTTTTTTTATCACCTCTTCGACTGATTCTGAATTTTTCATATGCAATCCCACCATAAGGCCAATGCCGGATATGAAATCCACACTCTCTTTTTTATTTGCAATCTTCTTTAATTTCTCAATCAAATAATTGCCCATATTTTTAACATTACTTAATAGGCCGCTCTCGTTGATAAATTTTAAAACGGACAGGGAAACAGCACTAACAAACGGGCTGCCACCAAAGGTTGATCCGTGTGATCCGAATGTAAAATGTTTTGCCACATCTTCCTTTGCAAGCGTTGCGGCAATAGGTATTCCACCGCCCAAAGCCTTGGAGAGCGTCACAATATCGGGTTCTACATCGAAATGCTCATATGCGAATAGCTTGCCTGTGCGGCCCATACCAGTTTGAACCTCATCGGCAATAAATAAAACATTATTGTTGGAACAATAATCTCTAATCTTCTTTACATAATCGTAATTTGCAACATTAATTCCGCCTTCACCCTGTATAAATTCAAATATAACAGCGCATGTTTTATCGTCTATCTTGTCTTTAAGATCGTCAAAATCATTAAAATCGGCATATACAAAACCATTTGGAATCGGCTCAAATCCTTTCTGGTACTGTTCCTGCGCCGTTGCCGAAAGTGCAAACATAGTTCTTCCATGAAATGAATGCTTCATAGACACTATTTTATACTTGCCTTCACTACTGCCCCATATTCTTGCAAGCTTAATAGCCGTCTCGTTGCTTTCAGCTCCGCTGTTAGAAAAAAATACTCTATCCAATACGCTGTTTTTTATTAAATATTCAGATAAATCCGCCTGTTCATTTGTATAATAGAGATTTGATATGTGTATTAATTTTTCAGACTGCCTTTTTATCGTATCTACCATAACAGGATGCAGGTGTCCTAAAGCATTGACGGCAACGCCGGCCAAAAAATCCAAATACCTGTTTCCGTCAGCATCAAAAAGATACATACCCTTGCCTCTAACAAAAATTACCTTAAAACGCTTGTAAGTATTCATTGTAAATTTGTCAATTTTATGAATAGCATCCATCTGCATAATCTCCTTACTATATATAATTAAATAAAATTATAGCGGGCTATTTTTTTTAATCAAGAAAAATAAGATAAGAGAGGACTTTAAGCCCCCTCTACAATCTTAAAAACCTGCAGCGTGAAGTGCAATATTTAATATATTACTTGGGAATATGCCAAAAAATAGTGTGCCGAGGGCACCTACAAATATAGCTGTTTTAAGGGGTACAGTAGAAAATCTCACAGGTTTTTGTTCGGGCTCCCCCTTCATATACATAGTAACAACGACGCTTAAATAGAAGTAAGCAGAAATTGCACTATTTACAACGCCGATCACAGCGAGCCAATATAGATGCGATTTTACTGCTGCAGAGAACAGATAAAATTTTCCTATGAAACCCACAGTTGACGGTACTCCGGCAAGCGAAAACATAAATATAAGCATAGATGCGCCGACCAAAGGGTATTGATATGCCATACCCCGAAGATTTGCGATCTCTGTTCCCCTATCTTCTTTTCTGCTTATAAATTCAGCCACTGCAAATGCACCGATATTCATAAAGACATATCCGAACAGATAGAACATCACTGCACCATAGCCCAACTCATTAGCCGCAGTAATACCCACAAGCATATATCCTGCATGTGCGATAGAAGAGTAACCCAAAAGCCTCTTTAAATCCTTTTGCCATAAAGCAACAGTGTTACCAAATGTCATTGTCAATACAGCTATAACCCATAGAACCTTTGTCCATTCAATTTCGATGGGACCCATACCTACAACGAGCACCCTTATAAGAGCAAGAAAACTTGCAGCTTTGGGAGCTATGGACATAAATGCGCTGATCGGTGTTGGAGCTGCAGCATAAACATCAGGTGTCCATGCATGAAATGGAAATGCGGCTATTTTAAA